>CAJCHN010000102.1 GCA_903970285.1 Rhodanobacteraceae bacterium
GGCTGTGCTCCTGGCGCTGGAAGTTCCGGGCTGCGCCGGAGCGTCCTGGCTTGCAGGAGCTGATGTCGTTGAAGCTGAGGCTGCAGGGGCGGCTGGCGGATCGGGCAGCGTCTGCATTCCGACGAGCATGGCGAGGGCGTATTGGCGCATGGCCGCGTCGGGGTCGGCCAGAGCCCTGGTGAGCAGAGGGACGAGCGCTCTGGCGATCGCCGGGTCTGTGATCCCGGGTGCGCTTTCAGCCGCTTCGATCTCGTCGGTCGTCGGGGAGTGCCCGCTCGCGCCGCGTTGCAGCATTTCTTTCAGCGTCTGGCTGAGCGGAGTCCTTGGCGAGGGTTGGGTGGCGTCGGTTTGTGCAGATCCTAAGCTCGCGAAAACGCAGCACAGCAGCGCTGCCGCGAATCGTCCGAGCTTTTGCGCCTGGTGAGGTGTGCTGCGAGCCACGTTGGTTAGACTCTCCAGAAGCAAGGTAGTTTGAGCTGCATTCGGCGCATGCAGACTGGGAGCTAGCCAGTCTGGAGCCACCCAGGCTGGAGCCAGCCAGACTGGAGCTAGCCAGACTGGACCCAGCTATTTGATCATGGCGGGCGGGGCGGCGTGCAGCGGCAGGTCGGTGGACGAGCCGCCAGCTTCAATCGTCATGCTGGCCCATTGCGAGGTCCATGAGTTGGTTTCGACGGAGTAGGTGGAGCAGACGAGTGGATCGAGGGGGAGTTCCATGTGCCTGGTCTCGCCGGGGGCGAGCGAGACGCGCTGGAAGGCGGCGAGCTTGCGGAAGGGTTCGCCGGTGGCTGGAGTGAAAGTGACGTAGACCTGGACGATCTCGTCGCCGGCGACGGTGCCGGTGTTGGTGATGTCGAAGCGGGCAGTGGAACCTTCCTTGTGCCAGGAGGGATGGAAGTTGGAGTAGGCGAAGGTGGTGTAGCTGAGACCGAAGCCGAAGGGGAAGAGCGGGGTTTCGTGCTTCTCTTCAAACCATTTGTAGCCCACGGCCATCCCTTCGACGTTGTAGTCGACGGTGAAGTTCTTTTCCTGGTTGGCTTCGGCTCCGTTCATGCCGTTGTTGCGGGTGCTTTCGGTGAGGCCGGTGACCTTGGGGTGAGGAAGCTGGGACTCGCTCGCGGCAAAGGTGACGGGGAGTTTTCCACTCGGGTTGATCTTGCCGAAGAGCACGTCGGCGATGGCTTCTGCGCCGCCGATGCCGGGGAACCAGGTTTCGACGATGCCGGAGACACGATCGGCCCAGGGCATGGAGACGGGGCCACCGGTTTCGA
Source organism: Rhodanobacteraceae bacterium (assembly GCA_903970285.1). Lineage (GTDB taxonomy): Bacteria > Acidobacteriota > Terriglobia > Terriglobales > Acidobacteriaceae > Edaphobacter. The sequence continues at coordinate 1,272 of CAJCHN010000102.1, forward strand.
GGATGACGACGGTGTGAGGGTTGGCGGCGGCGACGGCGGCGATGACCTGGTCCTGATTGCGCGGTAGCGAGAGGGTCGGCCGGTCCATACCTTCGGACATCCACTGATCGGCGAAGAAGAGGACGATGTCGGCATCGCGGGCTGCGGCGGCGGACGCTGCGGGATCGCTGCCGGGATTGAAGGTGATGGAGGCCGTCGGGCCGGCCAGGGCCTGGATGGCCTTCAGGGGTGAGGACGGGAAGTAGATCTCGTGGTTCCAGGGGCTCGCGCCGGGTTTGTGATCGAGGGCGTTGCCGCCGGGGGAGTCGACCTGGGCGGAGCCGCCGCCGGAGAGGACGCCGATGTCGGCGTGCGCGCCGATGAGGACGATCTTGCGGACGGCGCTGGTCTGGATGGGGAGATCGCCTTTGTTCTTGAGCAGAACGATGCCCTCCTGCTCGATGTGGCGGGCATCGTCGCGGCCTTGAAAGGGATCGGTGACGCGGCGCGGGGTGGGGGGATGATCGATTACGCCGACGGCAAACATGCTTCGCACGATGCGGTGGACCATGTCGTCGAGCCGGGCCTGGGAGACCTGGTTCTGCTGCACGGCTTCTTTGAGTTTGTCGCCGAAGTAGACGATGCCGGGCTGCTCCATGTCGAGGCCTGCGTTGGCGGCCTTGACGGTGGAGTGGGTGCCGTCCCAGTCGGAGAGGACGAAGCCTTTGAAGCCCCAGTCCTGCTTGAGGACGTGATTGAGGGTGTAGTCGTTCTCGCAGGCGAAGTCGCCGTTGACGCGGTTGTAGGAGCACATGACGCCGGCGGGGTTGGCGAGCTTGATGGCGATGTTGAAGGCGAGCAGGTCACTTTCCTGTAACGCGCGGCGGTCGAGGAGGGCGTTGAGGGTGTTGCGTCCGGTCTCCTGATCGTTGAGCACGTAGTGCTTGATGTCGCCCATGATCTGTTGCGACTGGACGCCCATGGCGAGGTGCCCGACCATAAGGCCGGAGAGCAGTGGGTCTTCGGAGGCGTACTCGAAGTTGCGTCCGTTGCGCGGCTCGCGGATGAGGTCGACGCCGCCGCCGATGGACATGTTGTAGCCCTGATCGCGCAGCTCGCGGCCGATAACCTGGCCGTAGAGGTGAGCGGCGTGTTCGTCCCAGGCTGCGGCCATGCCGATGACGCTGGGCAGGAGGGTAGCGTACCGGGAGTCGCGGGCGGCTCCGCGGGCTCCGACTGCGGAATCGGCGAGCTGGATGTCGGGCAGGCCCAGGCGCGGGATGCCGACGACCATGCCGGCGCCGCCGTTATCGTTGGCCGGTACGTCTGCTCCGCCGCGGAGGACGCCCCAGCCGATGCCATGGACGAGCTGGATCTTCTCATCCAGGGTCATCTGGTGAATCATCAGGTCGGCACGGGTGTCGGGATCGAGCGCGGGGTTCATCCAGGGCTGGTTGGCGGCTGGGCTCGGCTGGGTCTGGGCGGGGCAGATGGCGGGGGTGCAAGGCAGCGCGGCGAGAAGGAGTGCGGTGTTGAGGAGGGCAGTGCGGAGGCGGCACATGGTGGGCGTCAGTCCTTCCTGGGAGTCAGCTTGATGGGTCCGTAGGGTACGAACCTGGATGGTCCGGAGTTGGGTGAGCCCGATTGGACGGGCCGGGGCTGCGGGAATTAGGGTGGAGCGTGCGGCGGACGGCTGGTTGCGTGCGGCGGGTGAAACGATTTAGGTTCGAAACGAGTCTGCTACGGGACCGAAGAATAACAGGAGAGAACGATGTTTGGACAGCGCCAGGCCGGGATGAGCCGGAGACGTAGATGGAGATTGGGCGTTCGCGCCTTGGTTTGCGGGCTGGCGTTGAGTGCGGGCGCAGGCATGGCGGCGGCACCACGGCAGGAGGCAACGGCAGGCGCGGCGCAGCCGGCGCTCTACCTTGGTACGGCGTGGTATCCGGAACAGTGGACGGAGGCTCGGTGGGATGCGGATTTGGCGTTGATGGAGCAGGCAGGCATCCGTTTTGTTCGTGTGGGAGAGTTTGCGTGGAGCCGCTTCGAGCCGAGCGAAGGCCACTATGATCTGGGCTGGATGGAACATGCGGTGCGAGCGGCGGAGAGGCACCATATCGCGGTAGTGATGGGGACGCCGAGCGCGGCGCCGCCGGCGTGGCTGACCCAGACGTATCCAGAGACGTTGCGGGTGAACGAGGATGGACGTCCGGATCAGCATGGAAACCGGCAGCAGTTCAACTGGACAAACCCGAGGTACCGCGAGCTGGCACGGGCGATGGCGGAGCAGCTGGCAAAGCGGTTTGGGCACGATCCGAATGTGATCGGGTGGCAGATCGACAACGAGTACGCGAACGAGAGTTACGATGCGGGGACCAAGAAGCTGTTTCAGGACTGGTGCAAGGCGCGGTATGGGACGCTGGACAATCTGAATACGCGCTGGACGACGAGCTACTGGAGCGAGACCTATCAGAATTGGGATCAGATTCCGATCCAGACAAAGTACGGTAATCCGGGACTGCTGCTGAGCTGGAAGCGGTTTGTGAGCGACGAGTGGCGCAGTTACCAGATGAACCAGCTGCAGGTGATCCGGGCGAACGCGGATAAGCGGCAGTTTGTTACCACCAACATGATGGGCTGGTTCGATGCCTACGACCACTACACGGTGAGCCAGGACCTGGACCTGGCGAGCTGGGATGACTACGTGGGCACGGGCCACCTGAACCCGGTATACAACGGCGCCACGCATGACCTAACGCGGGGATTTCTGCGCAAGAACTTCTGGGTGATGGAGACGCAGCCAGGGTTCGTCAACTGGTCGCAGGACAACAATGCGCTGGATAAGGGTGAAGTGCGGGCGATGGCCTGGCATGACATCGGGCACGGTGCGGACGCGGTGAGTTACTGGCAGTGGCGCAGCGCGTTGAACGGGCAGGAGGAGTATCACGGGACGCTGGTGGGAGCGGATGGGACGCCGGTGCCGCTGTATGGCGAGGTGGCGCAGGTGGGCAAGGAGTTCGCGAAGGCCGGCCCGGCTCTGGCGGGAACGACCGTGGTGTCGCAGGTGGCGGTGCTGCAAAGCTATGACAGCCGGTGGGCGATCAACTGGCAGCGGCACAACCAGGCGTTCGACCCGGTGGGGAACCTGGTGGGGTATTACGGGGCGGTGCGTGCGCTCACGCATTCAGTGGATATCGTGTCGCCGAAGGTGGATCTGACGCAGTACAAGCTGGTGGTTGCGCCGGGGCTAAATGTGATCTCGGACGAGGTGGCGAGGAACCTGATCGCGTATGTGAAGGGTGGCGGGAACCTGGTGCTGGGGCAGCGCTCGGGGATGAAGAACGACGATAACGGATTGCAGCCAGAGCGGCAGCCGGGGCCGCTGACGGAGTTGCTGGGCGGACGGGTGGAGCAGTATTACGCGCTGAAGGATGCGGTGCCGGTGACGGGCGACTGGGGTTCGGGCGAGACCAAGGTGTGGGCTGAGCAGCTCTCGGTGAAGGCCCCGGATACGAAGGTGCTGATGACCTATGGCAAGAGCAACGGGTGGCTGGACGGCGAGCCGGCGGCGATCACGCGCAGGGTGGGCAAGGGGAGCATCACGTATATCGGGGCGGATCTGAGTGGGGATCAGCTTGCCGCGGCGGCGAAGTGGATGGTCTCGATGAGCGGGGTGACGGCGGCGGTGGGCGAGATGCCGAAGGGCATCGATCTGTACGAGCGGCAGGGCGCGGGCAAGGATGTCTGGATCCTGATCAACTTTGCCGAAACGGAGCAGACGGTGGCACTGCCGGCGGAGTTTGAGGATGTGCTGGCCGGCGGCAAGACGAAGAGCGTGTCGCTGGGCAGGTTCGATGTGAAGATTCTGGAGAGGAAGCAATAAGAACGGGTGGGCTGAATCGACCGACGCAACAGTCTGTGCAACAGGTCTGTGCAGCATAGGTTAGTGGGAAGAAGGAACGCATTTACGCGCATTTTTGCCCGGACACCGGAGCTGTCGGGGACGTTCAGGGCGTCCGACGCACACGATTAGAATGGCCTTCATGGCAGAGGCACGTGAGGGGTGGGCCGCGTATGCGGGGTTTCTGCTGAATGGCGTAGGGACGGTACTGGTGGGGCCTCTGCTGCCGCGGCTGGAGAGCCAATGGGGACTTGGGGATGGCGCTGGCGGGGCGCTGCTGGCGGCGGGGTTCCTGGGATCGTCGCTGGGTACGGTGCTGGTGCTGCGCGGACGGCGGCGGGCGCTGACGGCTGGAGGATGCTGCGCGTGGCTGGGGCTTTCGGCGGTGGCGGCGCTGCTGCGTTTCGGCGGGCGTGGCGCGGGCGTTGAGACGCTGGCGATCGCGGCGCTGCTGGTGTATGGATTCGGGCTGGGCCAGGCGATTACAGCGCTGAACCTGGGCGCCGGAGCGCGCAGCGAGGGGCGCTCGTCGCGGCTCTCGTTCGGCAACGCGATGTGGAGCGTGGGGGCGATCCTGGCGCCGATGGTGGTCTCGGTGGCGCTGGCGGGGCACTGGCTCTGGGTCTGGGTGGCGGGACTGGCGCTGGTGTTTCCGGTGGTCTGGATGGGAACGATGCGCGCGGAAGCGGAGGACGATGCGCCCGGAAGGCTTGCCTCGGCGCAGGAGAGAGCGACGGCGGCGCGGGTGGTGGTGTTGTTTGCGGCGCTGATGTTTCTGTATGGATCGGCGGAGAGCTGCCTTTCAGGATGGGTGACAACGTTTGCGCGGCGAGCTGGCGGGGCGGGGATGGTGGTGAGCCCGCTGAGTACGTCGGCGTTCTGGTTTGGCGTGGCGGGCGGCCGTGCGATAGCCGCGGTGGCGCTGCGGAGATGGCGCGAGCGGGAGGCGCTGCTGCTGTTGGCGGGTGGGTCTGCGGCGGCGTGCCTGGGACTCTTGTTCGGCGATTCGATGGGGACGATTTCGGCGTGGGCCGCCATGGCCGGTCTGATGCTGGGTCCCGCGTTCGCCGTGGTGTTGGCGGGGTTGCTGAATCAGCATGCGTCTGACCGGCAGGCGGGAATGGC
>CAJCHN010000103.1 GCA_903970285.1 Rhodanobacteraceae bacterium
CCACGGCTCCGTCGCCGAGCACTACGACTACCTGCTCGAGCACGACCTGCGTATCACCGGCGAGACCCTGCTGCGCATCCGCCACAACGTCATCGCCGCGCCCGGTGTCGCGCTCGCCGAGATCCGCCGCGTCTCATCGCACCCGGTTGCGCTCTCGCAATGCCGGCTCTGGCTGCGTGCGCACCCGGAAATTGAAGTTTTGCCCGGCTACGATACCGCTGGCAGCGTGAAAACGCTCATCGCGGAGGGCCGCCGCGACTGGGCCGGCATCGCCCCCGCGCTCGCCGCTGAGCACTACGGGGCGGAAATCCTCGTCGCCGGCATAGAGGACCACCCGGAAAACTTCACCCGCTTTTACGTCCTGCGCAAGAATGCCGAACCCATCGCCCAGGCCAACAAGCTTTCGCTCGCCTTTGCCCTCGATCATCGGCCCGGATCGCTGCTCGAAGTGCTCAGCTATTTCGAGGGCTTGAACCTGACCCGTATCGAATCGCGCCCGGTCATGGGTTCGCCCTGGGAGTACGTCTTCTTCGTCGATCTCCGCTACCAACTCGAAGACCAGCTCGACCGGGCCTCCGAGCAACTCCAGGCCACCTCGCAGATGGTCAAGCCCCTCGGCCGCTTCGTCGCTGCCGAACTCCCCCTCTAACTGCCCGCCATTCCGCCGCTCTTCGGACGTCCAGACCAGCCCCACGGGGTGCCCATCCGGCCGCGCACGCAATCGATGCGCCGTCGGAGAGTCGGACCGGCTCTGATCGTCCGGCCAGCCCATCTCTACCCGCAGCTTTGCCCGAGTATGGCCGGGATCAATGTGCCCGCCGAATCGCCGTATTCCTGCGCCGCGCACCCACAATCACCCCTGGTTCACACCGCTCCAACCTCCCGCGGCCCTTGCTCCTCCCTTCAGCCCCAAAAGAGAACGCCGCGGACCGACAAAGGAAAATGACTCCCCGGCCGCCTCGGCAAAGTGGGCAGTCAACCCGTCACACCCCAGGAGCGAACCAGTCCCACTCAGAACCGCAGCAGAATCTCGCCAAATTCCGGCTACTTTTCCGCATTTCTGAGGCGGACCGCCGCCAGAACGCCGATCCCGTGCCCGTTCCGAGCCGCCGGCGCTGCAGGAATCCCTGCTTCGCGCTGCGCGGGAGAACAAGCGCGCCCAACGATCACAGCCCATTCACAGCCGGATGACAGCCAGCCGGGAGCATGCCGCCAACAACACCATAGAAAAGCCCCTCGAAACGGAGGATGATCAGCATCGTAACAAGTACATAGGAATGCGCCGGATTCCGCCAGGCACGGAAAGATCGACAGAGAGACGCGCCTGCTTTTGGGGGTAGAATCCACCAAGAGAGTTGATGCATCGAATAGCTGGAAGGTTGATAGAAGGACACTCAATATGGCAAACGACTTCGTAAGCGTCATTAAACCCACCGGGGTCAAATCTTCGGAATCAGGCGGAAGCCTGCAGGCCCAGCAGGGCTCGATCCCGGTCCTCCCGGTGCGCGATACCGTGCTCTTTCCTCATGCCGTGTTGCCGCTTACCGTCGGCCGCGAAAGCTCGATCCAGCTCATCCAGTCGCTCGGCGAGGAAAAAACCATCCTGGTCGTCGCCCAGCGGGATGCCCGTCTGGACTCTCCCGAAGGCTCCGACCTGCACGCCGTCGGAACCCGCGCCACCGTGCACAAAGTCGTCAAGATGCCCAACCAGAGCCTCTTCGTCTTCACCGAAGGCAACGAGCGTGTCCGCCTGGGCGAATACACCCAGATGCATCCGTTCATGACCGCGGAATACGAGGCGGTCGAAGAGATCGAGCCTCGTAAGTCGCCCGAGATTGAAGCCCTGCAGCGCAACGTCGTCAGCCAGTTCCAGACGATCGTCACCTCGTCGCCGACGCTCTCGGACGACCTCCAGACCATCGCCATCAATATCGACGAGCCCGGCCGTCTGGCTGACTTTATCGCCTCCAGCCTGCCCTTCCTGACCACCGCCGACAAGCAGGAACTGCTTGAAACTCCCGACGTCACCGCCCGCCTCGAGCGCATCAACAAGCATCTCGCCAAGGAACTCGAAGTCCAGCAGCTGCGCACCAAGATCCAGACCGAGGTGCAGGATTCGGTGCAGCAATCGCAGCGCGATTACTACCTACGCGAGCAGCTGAAAGCGATCCAGAAGGAACTCGGCGATCTCGACGACACCCAGAAGGACATCGCCGAACTCAAGGAAAAGATCGAAGCCGCCGGCATGCCCGAAGAGGTGCAGAAGGACGCCCTCAAAGAGCTCGGCCGCCTCTCCCGCATGAACCCCGCCGCCGCCGACTACTCGCTCACCCGCAATTACGTGGAGTGGCTCGCCGTCCTGCCGTGGGCCAAGACCAGCTCCGGTGAGGTCGATATCCTGAAGGCGCAGAAGTGCCTGGATGAGGACCATTACGGCCTCAAGAAAGTTAAAGACCGCATCCTCGACTACCTCTCGGTGCGCCGCCTCAAGCCCGACCCGAAAGGTCCGATTCTCTGCTTTGTCGGACCTCCCGGCGTCGGGAAAACCTCGCTCGGACGCTCGATCGCCCGCGCCCTCGACCGCAAATTCTCACGCATCTCGCTCGGCGGCATGCACGACGAAGCCGAGATCCGCGGCCATCGCCGCACCTATATCGGCGCGCTCCCCGGCCAGATCATCCAGCACCTCAAACGCGTCGAGGTGAAGGACCCCGTCTTCATGCTGGACGAGATCGACAAGCTCGGACGCGACTTCCGCGGCGACCCCGCCAGCGCCCTGCTCGAGACCCTCGATCCGGAGCAGAACAATACCTTCCGCGACAACTATCTCGATCAGCCGTTCGATCTCTCGAAGGTGCTCTTCATCTGCACCGCGAACCAGCTCGACACCATTCCCGGCCCGCTGCTCGACCGCATGGAGATTATCGAGTTGACCGGCTATACCGAGGAAGAGAAAGTCGCCATCGCCGAGCGCTACCTCGTTCCCCGGCAGATCAAGGAGAACGGTGTTCCGCCCGAGATGATCGAAATCCCCCGCGACTCGGTCTCGCTGATCGCCCGCCATTACACTCGCGAAGCCGGCGTCCGCAAGCTCGAGCAGCAGATCGGCACCGTGGTACGCAAGCTCGCGCGCAAAATCGCCGAAGGCCGTACCGACCAACTGGTCATCACGCCCGAAGTGGTGCACGAATTCCTCGGCGGCATCAAGGTCCGTGTCGACACCGAGATCGCCGAGCGCACCAAGCGCGCCGGCGTCGTCGTGGGCCTCGCCTGGACCCCCGCCGGCGGCGACATCCTCTTCATCGAGGCCAACAAGATGAAGGGCAAGGGCGGCTTCAACATCACCGGCCAGATCGGCGACGTCATGAAGGAGTCCATGCAGGCGGCGCTTACCTGGGTGCGGTCGAACGCTCTCAAGCTCGGCCTCGACGAAGACTTCACCAAAGAGCTCGACCTGCACATCCACGTGCCGGCAGGCGCCATCCCCAAGGATGGTCCAAGCGCCGGCGTCACCATGGTCACCGCGCTGGTCAGCCTGCTCACCGACAGGGCCGTGCATCCGCTCACCGCGATGACCGGCGAAATCACCCTCTCCGGCGACGTGCTTCCAGTCGGCGGCATCAAGGAGAAGTTCCTCGCCGCCAAGCGCGCCGGCGTGCGCACCGTCATCATTCCCGTCGACTGCAAACAGCAGGTCGATGAGGATCTCTCGCCCGACCAGACGGAGGGTATCACCATCCACTACGCCCGGCACATTGAAGATGTCCTGACAGTGGCGCTCCCGTCCACCCGAGACGAAGCCGTTCACGACCAGGAGATTCGCGAAGAGGTCCTCAGCGCCGTCGTCTAGCTGAGGGCCTCTCCTCATCCTGGTGTGCCCGGTAGCTCCCGGAGTGCAGCTTTAGCGAGCATTGCGGGGCTTCCGGCCGCTCGCCGGAAAATGCTCGATGCCTACACCGCATCACCACAGGCGCGGATGAAGGTGTCATCGACCGGACCTGTGTTTTATTGCATCATCTTTTCCGTCTCTTTCGACATCTGCGCCGTGCGCTCCAGCTTGTCCCAGTTGAACGGCTTGCCGTCGATCGCCCGCTTGATCGTCTTGAACAGCACGATCGAGAACACCTGCCGGTAGGTGAATCGCTGGATCCAGATGTGGAACAGCAGCCATCCATCCCCCTTGCTCGCCGGGTGCTTGCGTTCCAGCGCAAACGCCAGTGCCGACGCGGTAAAGTCGATCACCAGGAACGCCAGGAAGAAGATCATCAGCTTCAACAGGCTGTCGGTCGATGCTGTCTCCGGATGAAAATGCTTGTCGATCAGGTAATGAATGACCCCGAAAACAAACATCAGGTCGATAAAGGGTGACACCAGCGGCAGCAGAATCTGGAAGATCAGGATATTCGGCAGCGCAAACAACCCCATCGCCCGGTGCCTGGTAATCGCGCCCCGATGCTTCCAGATCGCCTGCAGAATGCCGAATGACCAGCGGAAGCGCTGCCGCTTCAGCCCGTCCGCATTCACCGGAGCCTCCGTGAACGCCAGCGCGCGATCTTCGTAGATCACCGAGTAGCCCTGCTCCAGCAGGTTCATCGTTAGATCCGCGTCTTCGGCCACGGTGTTGGTGTGGTATCCGCCGCCCGCCTTCACCGGCGCCGTCCGCCACGCGCCGATCGCGCCTGGCACCACCATCACGACGTCGAACAGATCCAGTGCCCGCCGCTCGAAATTCTGGCTTGTGATGTATTCGAGTGCCTGCCACCGCGTCCACAGGTTCACCCGGTTGCCCACCTTTGCATTGCCCGCCACAGCCCCGATCGTCGGATTGGCGAAGTGCGGTACCAGGTTCGTGATCGCGTCATGCGCAATCACCCCATCGGCGTCGATGCCCACGTAAATCTCTTCGTCGATCCGCTCCAGCGCATAGTTCAGCGCGTCCGCCTTGCCGCCGTTCGGCTTGGTCAGCACCGTCAGCCGCCCAGACTCAATCTCCGCCGGATAGGCTCGCCGCGCCGTCTCGAAGGTGTTGTCCTTCGAGCCGTCGTCGATCACCACGATCCGCAGGTTCTTGTAGTTGGACATCATCACCGAACGGATCGTCCGCGCGATCACCTTCTCTTCGTTATAAGCCGGGATCAGCACCGCAACCCGCGGATAATAGTCCGGCCCGGCAAAGTTCTTCCTGCGCCGCAGGCGATCGATGATGGCGAACAGCCCGATAAAGATCAGGCGCGCCGACATCAGAATGTCGCCCACGTAAAACACGTAAAAGACCAGGTGATTGAAGAAGCTGAGAAAGAAAAACGTGATTGAGTCGGCGATCGCCTCCCGCCGCTGCGCCGCGTTCAGCGCCGGCATCACATCGTTCCTGGTCTTCCCGATCAACTCCGACACCGGTACGAACTTGTATCCGCGTGCCCGCAACGTCGTAATCAGCAAGGGCAGGGAAGCCACCGTCACCGACCGGTCCCCGCCGCCGTCGTGCATCAGGATGATCGAGCCCCGCCGATCCGGGTTCGCCTGCATGTCGGCCAGTTGCTGCAGCACCGCGTCGGTAATCTCCTGCGGAGTCTTGCGCGGATGCTCGTCCCAGTCGTTCGTATCGATCGCGTCGCCGATGATGGTGTAGCCACGGCTCTGGATGTGATCCGCGGGCGCAGCCTGATCGTTCGTATCCGGCGACTGATCGATCGAGTACGGCGGCCGGAAGTACAGTGGGTGCACCCCCAGCTTCGAGCCGAATAAACGCTCCGTCAGGTTCAGCTGCAGATCGACCTGTGCCGTCGAGATATCCGAAATGTCCGGATGAGTGAAGGTGTGATTGCCAATCTCGTGGCCCTCCCGGTACACCCGCTGCATCACCCGGACGTTGTCCTCCGCCACCTCGCCGATCATGAAGAACGTGCCCTTCACCCCGTACTGCTTCAACACGTCCAGAATCTTCGGCGTCCAGTCCGGGTCGGGTCCGTCGTCGAACGAAAGCGCTACCTCCTTCGGCTGGTAGCCATACTGCTCCACGGTGTAGGGGCTCGGATACGTCTGCATCGTCTCCGAAGTCACCATCTTCTCCGGCACCTGTACCGCGTCGTCATCGTCCAGCGTGATGCTTCGTGTGCCCGTCTGCGGCCGGCGGATGATGCGCAGAATGTCGCCGAAGCCCTCCGTATCCACGTCGTAGCCGGGTGGAACCGACGCCAGTGCCTTCGCCGGATCAGTCCGCGTCGGCGTGTCCCATATCTTCCACAGCGAACCGTCTTCCGATCCCAGCCGCCACAGCGAAAACGTCTGGATGCCCAGATCGCGCGCAGCCCGCATCTCGTTCAGCACCGTCACCGCATCCAGGAACCACACCTGGTGACGCAAGTGCGCGTCTTCGTCGTCATACGCAAAGTGCGCGTTCAGCGAGTCCGGGTCCAGCTGGATCTTGGCTTCGGAATCGGACGCTGCCTCCCACGCCTCCTGCGTCGCCACCCAGCGCACATTCGGGTTCAGCGGCGGCGGCGCAGGCGGAGCCTTCTGTCCCTTCTTCAAGATCGGAGGCGTCGTCGGCAGCGTGGTCGTCCAGTCGTACCCGTAGCTGCCCAGCGCAATGATCAGCTTCTCCTTCGGAACCACCTTGAGAGCCGCTTGCAGGTTGTCCACAAACCAGTCCTGACTGGCCAGCGGGCCGGGCTCGTCCGGAGCCTGGTGTTCGTCGTAGTCCATCAAAATCAGGCCGTCGCAGTGCGCCGCCGCAAAGCCCAGGTCGAACGTCGGATCATCTACCGGCGCATTCACATACAGGCGCAGGTTGCGCGCGTGAAAGTCCGCATAAAGCGCCGCGATCAGCGCCTTGAACCCAGGCTGCGCGGCGACCGGGATCGCTTCGAAGTCGATGGTCAACCCGTGATACGAAGGATTCGCCGCCAGAAAACGATCGGCCTGCTGAACGAAATGCGCCCGCGCCGTATCCGACAGCAGAAACGGTCCCAGCGTCTCCGAAAACCGGCTGTGCAGCAGGTCGTAGTTGTTCACCAGCGGAAACACTTCCGTGTCTACCCGGTTTGCCGCCAGCACACGCGCTACCTTGTTCTCCTGGTCGACGCTGTGCACCGTGCTGTCGACCACCTCAAACGGATGATTGTCGATGGTGTACGCCGTGATCGTTCCATCCGGCGTAATCACGTGCAGCCACTCCGGAAACAGGAGGTCGATCTGCTTGATGTGCTCCTTCAGCGAAGAGTAGCTGGCCGCATCCCAGTCCACATAGAACGCCGCCCGCAAGCCCTCGCCGGAGTTCAGCGTCACGTCCGATGGCTTGATCTCCGTCTTCCGGTGCGCGTTTCGCGCCGCCTTCGTTCCAGTCTTGGGCACCGGCCGCGGCTGGATCGCGAGCGCCCGGTAGTTCCGCGTCTGCTCCGCCAGGATCAGCTCGGGTAGAGGCTTCATGCTCAGCAGCCCGACGATAAAGATCGTTCCTACCACCAGGCCGAACAACGCCAGCACGTCGAAGATCCGGCGCAGCCGCTTCCAGCGTTTTCTCTGTGGATCGTAAAAGACCGGTTTATTCATTCGGATTTGCTTGCCCGGCCGCGAGGATCCTCGTCTGCTGCCCTATCGGCAATCGTAGGGCGTAGGGTGGTACGCGTCAACGCAGAACAACCTGGATCAATCTCAGCGGCCATGCCACGTATGATGCTCAAAGTATGAGCTTCAACCATCCGTGGACGTCCCGGCGGCGCTCGGTCCTACTGGCCGCGCTCGCCGCCGGGCTGCTGCTGCGACTCTTCTTTCTCTGGCGCTACTCCCGCGTCACCAACGATGGCCTGCTCTACGGCGACATCGCCCAGAACCTGCTGCACCATCACATCTACGGCTTCTCCGAGACCCTCCCCAACGGCCATCCGCAGATTCGTCCCACCCTCATCCGCCTGCCCGGATACCCGCTCTTCCTGGCCGCCTGCTTCTCCGCCTTCGGGTCCGGCAACTTCACCGCCGTCATGGGTGTCCAGGTCGTTCTCGACCTCTGCACCTGCCTGCTGCTCGCCGCCACCGCCCGCCGCATCTTTTCTCCCGCAGCCGGAACCTGCGCTCTGTGGCTGGCCGTCCTCTGCCCCTTCATGGCCAACTACGTCGCCGCCCCGCTCACCGAAACCCCCACCCTCTTCTGCATGGCGCTTGCGTTCTATGCCTTCGCCCGCTGGCAGCAAGCCGGTGCTCTCCTGAATCGCTGGATCCTCGCCCTCGGCTTCGCCCTCGCCTGGGCCGTCCTGCTCCGCCCCGAGCAGGGTCTGCTCGCCGCCGCCATCGTACCCGCCATGCTCTGGACTAGCTTCCAGCCCAGCTTCCAGCCCAGCTTCAAGCCTAGCTTCAGGCCCAGCTTCCAGCCCAGCCAGAAGCCCAGCCTCCAGCCCAGCTTCCGCCCGAGCCAGCGCCAGGCCCTCATTCCCAAGTTATCCAGCCTCACCCCCGCCCTGGCCGTCGCCTTTCTCACCATCCTGCCGCTCATCCCCTGGACCGCCCGCAACCGGCACACCTTCCACATTTTCCAGCCGCTTGCCCCGCGCAACGCCAACGACCCCGGCGAGCGCATTCCTGTCGGCTTCCAGCGTTGGTTCCGCACCTGGGGGGTCGACTTCGCCTCCACCGACCAGGCCTACTGGCGCTACGACGGCGACACCATCTCCATCGCCGACCTCCCCAACCGTGCCTTCGACTCCAACCAGCAGTACGCCGCCACCGCAGCCCTGCTCAACGTCTACAACCAGGCCACCACCGCCACTCCCGCCCTCGACGCTCGCTTCGCCGCGCTCGCCGACGCCCGCATCCACGCCGACCCGCTCCGCTACTACCTCGCCCTGCCCGTCGCCCGCGTCCTCAACATGGTCTTCCGCCCGCGCGTCGACTTCCTGCCCGTCCCGCTTGAATGGTGGAAGTTCCGCCAGCACCCCGCCGCCACCCTCTTCGCCGGCGCGTATGCCCTGCTCAACCTGGCCTACATGCTCGCCGCCGCGCTCGCCGTATTCCGCCGGCGCTGGCAGCCCGTGTGGTCCTCGCTGGTCTGCGCGATGCTGGCCACCATCGCCCTGCGCATCGCCGTCCTGCTCACCATCGACAACTCCGAACCCCGTTACACCCTCGAGTTCTACCCCGTCCTCATCATTCTCGCCAGCCTCACCCTGTCCGGCTTAACGGCTAGCAAGGCTTCCCTTTGATCGCATAATCCCCCACCTTCACCGGCTTGCCCACGCGAATCTCCGAATAGGTCGCCGTGTTCCGGTCGCCCGAAGGACTGAAGAAGATCAGCTTCCTGGTCACATCCTCATCCAGGTCGATCCAAACCGTCACACGCTGCACATTCGCCTTCACGCCTGCATCCCTCGGCACCAGGTCCAGCTTCTCCGTCTTGGTTCCGTCGATCGTCTCCGGTCCCAGGTCGGTGATCTCCCACGCCCGCGCTAGGTCCTTCCCGCTGCCGCCAAAACCCAGCGAAAGATACGTGTCGATCCCCGGCTTATTCACCGTGTCATAGCAGTTCGCCACCGGGTTATAGTCCCGCACCACGCCGTTCCTGTACTCCACCGTGCGCGCGCCCTGGCCTTCGGTCCTCAAGCCCACCTGCGTCTTGCCGTCCTTGCCGCGCATCACGTAAAGGCTGCCATCCTGCGTCGAATCCACCGACTTCAAAATCGCCAGATACGACTCCCGATGCACCTTCGCCTCGGCTGAAGTAAACCGCGCACTCGCCGCATCCAGCTTGGCCAGCGTCTCCTGCAGGTTGCCGCCCCCCGGCCCCGCCGCACCGGCCAAACCCGCCAGCAGCCCAGCCGTCATCGCAAATCGAACCATGAAAACCTCGCTCCACAAAACTGCTCAACAAGACTACTGATCGCTCTCGAAAGTCCTACCGCACCACCCACGCGTTATATGCCACCACCTGCCCGGCGCCGTCTTTCACCGGCTCGTACCGCTCCAGCGTCACCTCGCCCGAGATCGGCTCAACCACCCTCAGAATCGCCGCCTTGATCTCCTCATCGGTCCGCGCGCCCTCCATCTCATCTGCGCGAATCTGGTACAGAAACCGCGCATTCTCGCCGCTGCGCCCGGCCTCCTTCACCAGCACCTCGCTCGCGTGCAGCGCCACCGTCTCCACTGGCCGGTCCTTGTAATCGATAAACCGCGGCGTCAGAAACATGAACGCCAGAATCGCCGTCACCATCACGTCGTAGTGCAGGCTGCCCCGCTGATAGGTCCAGAAGAAATAACTCTTGATCAGCTTCAGCATCAGACCTTCGCCTTCCCGCTCGCGCCGCCGCCTGATTTCGCGCCCGCCTTCGGCATCCACGCTCCCGTCTGCGTCCCGATCACCGTCGCACCATCCATATAGGGCACCAGCGCCTCCGGCACCTGCACCGTGCCGTCCGCCCGCTGATAATTCTCCAGAATCGCCAGGTATGTCCGCCCGATCGCCAGCCCCGACCCATTCAGCGTGTGCACAAACTCCGGCTTCCTCATCCCCGCAGCTTTATACCGGATATTCGCCCGCCGCGCCTGGAATGTCTCGAAGTTCGAGCAGCTCGAAATCTCCCGATACAGCCCCTGCCCGGGAAGCCACACCTCCAGGTCGTAGGTCTTCGCCGACCCGAACCCCATATCGCCCGCGCACAACAGCATCCGCCGGTACGGCAGGCCAAGCTGCTCCAGCACCGCCTCCGCGTCGCGCGTCAGCAGCTCGTGCGCCGCCTCCGAGTCCTCCGGCCGCGTAAACTTCACCAGCTCCACCTTCTGGAACTGGTGCTGCCGGATCAATCCCCGCGTATCTTTCCCATGGCTGCCCGCCTCCGACCGGAAGCACGCCGTGTACGCGCAAAAGCTGATCGGCAGCTCCGCCTCCTCCAGCGTCTCATCGCGAAACAGGTTCGTCACCGGAACCTCCGCCGTCGGAATCAGCCAGTGATCGTTCTCCTGGTATTCGCCCGGCGTAAACCCCCCCTTGTCGTCGCAGTGAAACAGATCCTCCGCGAACTTCGGGAGCTGGCTGGTCCCGTAAAGCGACCGCGAATTCACCATCTGTGGCGGCAGCACTTCGACGTAACCATTTTTTTTCGTGTGTAGATCCAGCATGAAGTTCGCCAGCGCCCGCTCCAGCCTTGCTCCCTGCCCGAAGTGAACGGTAAACCGCGCCCCCGAAATCTTCGCCGCCCGCTCAAAGTCCAGAATCCCAAGCTCCTCACCAATCTCCCAGTGCGGTCTGGCAGGGAAGTCGAAGGTCTTCGGCGTACCCCAGGTCTTCTCGCAGAAGTTGTCGTGCTCACTCTTGCCGGCCGGCACGGAGTCATGCGGCAGGTTCGGCAGGGACTCAAGAATCTCTCGAACGACTCTGTCACATGTCGCCATCGCTCCGGCAAAGAGTTCCAACTCGTACTTGAGTTGACGAACCGATTCCTTCAGTTCTTCTGCTTTGGCTGAATTTCCCGCTTTATTTTGGGCACCGATCTCGGCGGAAAGTCTGTTGATCTCCGCTTTTCGCGACTCTGAGGCGGTGATCTTGTCACGGCGTTCAATATCGGCTGATTGAAATAGACCTAGCTTTTCAGCAGGGTCTATTCCACGCAGACGCAACTTCTCTTCCACCAGCGGCAGGTTCGCCCGCACAAATCCCAAATCAAGCATACCTATTTATCTTAGCTTGCTTCGACGCCCCATTTTCTTTCTTCGAGAGGTCTCCACTACGATTCTGGCGTCGCGACCGAAAGATGCTCTTCCAACGAAAGGCCCAAAAAAATTACGCAGTTTTTACCAATACCTGAGTAAACTTGGCCTTCCAGAAGTGGGGCAGTTACCACACGCTGGAAACCGGGCTATCTGTATCCGTCAATCCCTTGCGACATGTTGAGGAGTCGAAGTCAGTCTCCTTGTGTGCCGTCACGCTACGCTACTTCAACTTATGCGAGGAAAATACAATGAGCTTTTTTGGATCAGAACCAGTCACGTCCGCCACCGCCGTCTTCATCCCTCCGTTCGCGGGGGATCAACCTGCCGTCCATCCCATACTCGAAGGAACGATCGTGGTCACCGTCCATGGCGATGCCCGCAAGTTCTCCTTCGGCTTCCAATTGAAGGACAAATTGGATACAACCGGTCAACATCTCGTGGAGGTTGACTCCTTGGGCTGGACCGGACCGTTGGCTGAAGGCACCGTTCCCTACACCGTCAAGGGCTCTTTCCACTCCAATTACGTTGCGCACATCACGGTAAAGGGATCGAACCACTCGATCAAGGTCCCGGTAACTCGGGTCCTTTCAGCCGCCCCGAACACCGCTCAGGAGGCATTCGCCTGATCAGCCTCACGTACCGTGCACCCCGTTCATTACAGCCTCACCGTGATGAACGGGGCTGCTCGGAGGCGCATCTCCGGGCTTTCAAACGGCTAACGCCGAAGTCGGCTGACCGGCCAGTCTTCGCCCGCTACCCCAACACCAGCGAGTCCATCATCGAGAAGTGGGAGACCGGCG
>CAJCHN010000104.1 GCA_903970285.1 Rhodanobacteraceae bacterium
CGGTTTGGGTGAGGTGCAGATGGCGGTTGAGGCGGCGGTTGGGTTTGCGGAGCGCAATGGGGAGCGGTTTGTTGAGGAGTTGAAGGCGCTGCTGCGCATTCCTTCCATTTCGACCGATCCGGAGCATGCCGGGGATGTGCGGCGGGCGGCGGAGTTTGTAGCAGCGGACCTGAAGCGCATTGGGCTTCGGAATGTGCGGCTGATCGAAACGTCCACCGGCGAAAGCGTAATCGCGGACGCAAGCGGTCCAGGCAAGGTGGTACCGGCGCGCATCGGTCATCCCCTGGTTTATGGCGAATGGCTGAACGCGCCAGGAAAGCCGACGGTGCTGTTTTACGGGCACTATGACGTCCAGCCCGCGGAGCCGCTGGATGAGTGGAAGTCTCCGGCGTTTGAGCCGGAGATTCGCGACGGCAATATCTATGCGCGCGGTGCGGTGGACGACAAGGGCCAGATGTGGATGCATGTGAAGGCGCTCGAATCGCTGTTCGTGGCTGGCGGTGGAACGCTGCCGGTGAACGTGCGGGTGATCGTCGAAGGCGAAGAAGAGGTTGGTGGCGAGGGCATCGCGCGGTTCGTGCGGGAGCATGGCGACCAGTTGAAAGCGGATGTCGCGCTGGTGAGCGATACGGATATGTTCGCGCCCGATCTGCCGACGCTGTGCGTAGGCCTTCGCGGCATGATCTACACCGAGATCGAGGTGCACGGCGCCAGGACCGATCTGCACTCCGGCATGTATGGCGGCGCGGCGCCTAACCCGTTTGTAGCGCTGTCGCAGATCATCGCGAGGTTGAAGGACGAGGACGGCAGGATTCTGGTGCCGGGAGTCTACGACAAGGTTCTGAAGCCCACCGATGCTGAACTCAGGGCCTGGAAGGCGCTGCCCTTCGACGAAGAAGCCTATCGCGAGTCGCAGGTAGGCTCGACGGCGCTGACCGGCGAACCTGGTTTTGCGGTGCTGGAGCGCCTGTGGGCGCGGCCCACGCTCGAGGTGCACGGCATGCCCGGCGGATTTATCGGTGCAGGCGCAAAGACCGTCATCCCGGCCAAAGCGATGGCGAAGGTCAGTATGCGGCTGGTGCCGGATATGACTCCGGCGGAGACCTTTCAGCAGCTTCGCGAGTACGTGTTATCGATCGCACCGAAAGGCTGCACGGTGGAGGTGCGGCTCATTCACTCCGGCGATCCCTTCGTGGTGAGCACGGACAATCCCTACGTGGGCGCGGCCACCGCGGCGATGAAGGCAGTCTTCGGCAAGGAGACGGTCTTCGTTCGCGGAGGCGGTTCGATCCCGATCATCGGAGATTTCGTCCGGGTGCTGGATACGCCGACGCTGATCATGGGCTTCGGTCTGCCGGATGACAACCTTCATGCACCCAATGAAAAGTTCAGCCTTAGTAATTTTCATCGCGGCGTCGAATCGATTGTGCGCTGGCTTGAGCTGGTGGGAGCTGCCCCCGCGGGTGACGCAGCCTAGCCATGCAGGCGGCAGGCTTTGTGCTGGCAGGCGGAAAGAGCACACGCATGGGTCGCGACAAGGCGCTGCTCGAACTGAACGGGATCACCCTGGTGGAGCGCGCGCTGCAGTCACTTTCAGAGGTGTGTGCAGAGGTTGCCATCGCCGGAGGCGCACCCGAACTGGAACGCTATGGCCGCGTCATCCCTGATGTCACCCCGGGCTGCGGTCCGCTGGGCGGCATCGTTGCGGCGCTGGAGCAGACCCGCTGGGAGTGGAACCTGTTTGTGCCGGTGGACGTTCCTTTTGTTCCCCGCGCGGCGTGGTTGGCGATTCTTGAGCGCGCCGCCGCCGAGGATGCTCTCACCGTCATGGCGCGAGCAGGTGGCCGTGCGGGTGGACAGGTCCAGCCGCTCTGCGCCGCCTACTCGCAGGCTGCGCTGGCGGGGTTGCGCCGCGAGCTGCATGCGGGCCACTGGAAGGTGACCGCGGCGGCGGCAGCGGCGGGCCAGGTCGCGTACGTCGACTTCGACGAAGACGCATGGTTTCGCAACTTCAATACGCCCGAAGAGTTCGTCACGGCTCAGACGAAACGATCTCGTGGTGGAGGGTGAGGCGGGCGAGGTCTCCGGCAACCTGAAGCTCGATGGCGAAGTTCTCCGCATCAGATAGCCTATGGCCATGGCAAACGAACAGGACGAAAGGGAAGTGCACGCCGCTCCGCAAGCGGAGAAGCATGAAGATGCAGCGGAACCTGCGCCGTCCGATGCGGAGACGCCGCTGGTCGGTGAGGTCTCGGAGGACGTGGCGGCCACCGTCGGCGAGTTCATGGAGCAGGCCGCCGCACAGAATGAAGCTGCGGCCGAAGAGCTGCCCGAGACCAAACAGCACAAGCCGGGACCGTACATCGCGTTCGAAAAGGTGTCGAAGTCGTTTGGCAGTTTCGACGTCCTGAAGGATGTGAGCTTCTGCATCGATCCGGGTGAGACGCTGTGCATTCTCGGGCGCAGCGGCGTGGGCAAGTCGGTGTCGCTGCAGATGCTGCTGGGCTTTCTGAAGCCGGACAAGGGCCACATCCTCGTCGCCGGCGAGGACATCTCCGGATTTTCGGAGGTCCAGTTGCAGACCATTCGGCGCAAGGTCTCGATGGTGTTCCAAAGCGGCGCGCTGTTCGATTCGATCACCGTCGGGGAGAATGTGGCGTTTCCATTGCGCGAGCGCGGAGACATGGAAGAGGACCAGATTGCCCAGATCGTGAAAGGTCTGCTGGAGATGGTGGGCGTGGCCGGCATGGACCATCTGCAGCCAAGCGATCTTTCCACCGGGATGAAGCGCTCGGTGGCCATCGCAAGAGCGCTGGCGGCACAGCCGGAGGCGGTGTTGTACGACGAGCCAACCACCATGGTGGATCCCTTAATGGGACACCTCCTGGGCAATCTGATCGAGCGTCTGAAACAACAGTTGCACCTGACCAGCATCGTGGTGACGCACGACATGCGATTCGCGAAGAAGCTCGCGGATCGCGTGGTCTTTCTCCACCAGGGCGAGGCGCGCTTCTTCGGAACCATGGAAGAGATGGAGCGCAGCGACGACCCGATTCTGAAGGAATTCCTGGCCCTGGACGAACTGGTGTTGCCTCACGGATGAACGGCGCCTGTTACGAAAGGTTGCGAGGAATGGCTTGCTTTGTGGATTCCGCACCGGGTATGCTCAAGGGAAAGAAGTCAAACACGTGACCCAAACGTATGATCTGGGCTCCTGGTCCCG
The DNA here is from genome assembly GCA_903970285.1 of Rhodanobacteraceae bacterium. Taxonomy (GTDB): domain Bacteria; phylum Acidobacteriota; class Terriglobia; order Terriglobales; family Acidobacteriaceae; genus Edaphobacter. The sequence goes on from CAJCHN010000104.1 coordinate 3,224, forward strand.
GATGATAGGTTAGCTATACCTCCCGATGCAGTCCGGTTCAGGTGCCTTGAAAAGTTCGGCAACGTTCAATACAACGCTGAGACCCGTAAGGGCGCGCTTACAGGCTCAGTGGGAGTTATTGCAGGGAGACGCTGAATGGCCGCACCGGATTATCTTCAGCAAGTCATCGTTTCAGGCAGGCGTCAGTCAGTAGGCAAGAAGCGCGCGTCCAGAATGTTTCGCCGTCCGTCTGTGTCCAGCTTGGTGTGGGCCAGCCTGGATATGATTACCGTGCTGGTCGCGGCGGTGATGGCCCTGCGGCTGCGCATGACCGGAGTTCCGGCTCAAACCGCGGCCTCGCTGCTTCCGCTGATCCTTTCCACGACTCCCAAGGTGTGGGCTCTTTATGTGCTTTGGTTCGGCGGCACGCTGGTCTTCATCACGCGCTCCTACGCCCTCTACGGGCCGATTCAGAACCGCAGCGGCCTGAACGAGCAGAGGATGACGCTGCAGGCCACGCTGACCGCCGGCCTGCTGCTGTGCGGCGCGCTTTACCTGACCGATCCGAAGGTCCCCATCTCGCGGCTGGTGGTGCTTCTGCTGGTGCTGATCACCTGGATCCTGCTGAGCGTGCGCCGCGCCATCTGGCGCCATATGGAGTACAGCCGTTTTCGCGAAGGGCTGGAAACCCGGAATGTGCTCATCGTCGGCGCCGGACGCGTGGCCCATGCACTGCGTAACCATCTGGACTCGTTGCGCCATCTGGGATTTCGCTTCAAGGGTTTCGTCGCGCTGACGGAGCGCGAAGCGGAATCGGGCGATGCCGACGTGATCGGAGATGTGCGCAACACGCTGCAGCTCGCCCGCTCGCTGTTTGTGGATGAAATCTTTTTCTCTGTGCCGGCAGACAAGAAACTGGTGATCGGGCTGGTGGAAGAGGCACGCGCGATGGGCATTGATGTGCGTGTGGTGCCGGACCTGTACGACGGCCTGGCCTGGAACGCGCCGGTGGAATACATCGGGCAATTTCCTACGATCCCCCTGCATCGCCGCGACTTCCCCATCGGCTCATTCCTGATGAAGCGCGTCTTGGACATCACGTTGTCCGTGCTTGCACTGGCCCTGTTGTCTCCGGTCATGCTGGCGATCGCGATCGCCGTTCGTATCGGATCCAAAGGTCCCATCTTTTACAAGGCCGCCCGCATCGGGCGCAAGGGAAGGACCTTCTGCTGCTACAAATTCAGAACCATGTGCGTGGATGCCGACAAGATGAAGGCGGACCTCGAGCACATGAACGAACGGGAAGGGGTCTTGTTCAAGATCGTGAACGATCCCCGGATCACCCCGGTGGGACGGTTCCTGCGCAAGTATTCACTGGACGAACTACCGCAGTTCTACAACGTGCTGCGCGGCGATATGAGTCTGGTTGGACCGCGTCCGCCGATTGCTTCCGAGGTGGAGCAGTATGACCTTGCCCATCTGCGGCGGCTGGATGTGCTTCCCGGGATCACCGGATTGTGGCAGGTGGAAGCGCGCCAGGATCCTTCCTTCGACAGTTACATCTCGCTCGACACAGCCTACGTGGAGAACTGGAGCTTCTGGCTGGACCTGAAGATCCTGGCACGAACCGTGAGCGTCGTCTTCAGCGGCACCGGATCCTGAAGCCGCTCGGCGGGCTTAGCAACGCCTGTTGGCTTGATAGACTGGTTGGGTGAAGATCGCTCTGGCGCAGATCAATCCGACCGTGGGGGATTTCAGCGGGAATACGCTTCGGATTCTTGAGTTCGCGGAGCGCGCCACCGAACAGGACGCTGATCTGGTGCTCTTTCCAGAGCTTGCGGTATGCGGATATCCGGCGGCTGATCTGTTGGAGAAGCAAGCATTTGTAGAACGTTCCGCACAGGCTCTCGACGAGGTCTGTGCGTGGACTGCAGGCCGGCGGCGGCCCGCGGTTCTATGCGGCGGCGTGCTTGGGGTGCCGGGTTCTGCAGAGGGCAAGCAAGTTCAGAACGTCGCGGTGTTGATGCAACAAGGCAGCGTCCTGGCGACCCAGGCGAAGAGCCTGCTGCCGTTTTACGACGTGTTCGATGAGCAGCGCTACTTCGAACCGGCAACCTCGCAGAGTCTGACCTCGATTGCGACCTGCGCGGGCGACACTCCGCTTGCCGTCACCATCTGCGAAGACGCCTGGAATGACAAGGGTTTCTGGCCGCGGCGGCTCTACGCCATCGATCCTGTTGAGCGCCTGATGGAAAGTTGGCCGGGGCAGGCGGCTGCCCTCGCCAGCCAGCCGCGACTGATCGTGAATCTCTCGGCATCGCCTTACTGGCAGGGCAAGCGCGCAGTTCGGCGGGAGATGCTGGGGGCGCTTGCGCGGCGCCATGGCGCAGTGGTTGCCATGTGCAACCAGGTGGGCGGAAACGATTCGCTCATCTTCGATGGCAGTTCGCTCGCCGTGGGTCCTGACGGTCGCGTGGTGGCGCAGGCTGCTTCGTTCGCCGAAGATCTGGTGGTGTTCGAGACCGGAGCGGCCGCGACGGCAGCATCGGCGCCTGAGTTGGAAGAGCCGGATGCGCACGGCTTCGAGGTCGAGGCGACGTGGCATGCGCTGGTGCTGGGCACGCGCGATTACGTTCGCAAGTGCGGATTCAGCAAAGCGCTGGTCGGTCTCAGCGGGGGCATCGACTCCGCGCTGGTGGCAGCCATCGCGGTCGCTGCGCTGGGCGCAAAAAACGTGATGGGCGTCGGCATGCCCAGCGGCTACTCTTCCGAAGGGTCGAAGAGCGACGCCCGCGAGCTTGCCGGGCGGCTGGGCATCCGCTTCGAGCTGCTGACCATCCACAATGCCTACGAGACACTGATGAACACTCTCGACCCGCTGTTCGCCGGGACCGCGTTCGGATTGGCCGAGGAGAATCTGCAGTCGCGGCTGCGCGGTGTGTTGCTGATGGCGCTTTCGAACAAGTTTGGCGCACTGGTGCTGACCACCGGCAACAAGAGCGAGATGTCGGTCGGATACTGCACGTTGTATGGCGACATGGTGGGTGCGCTGGCGGTGATTGGCGACGTCATGAAGACGCGCGTCTACGCGCTCAGCCACTATGTGAACCGGGAGCGCGAGATCATTCCGCACGCTACGCTCAGCAAGGCTCCCAGCGCCGAGCTGCGCCCCGACCAGAAGGACACGGACTCCCTGCCCCCATACGATGTGCTCGATCCCATCCTGGAAGCGTACGTAGAACGCTACGGTTCGGCAAAGCAGATCGCGAACGAACAGGGAGTCGATGCGGAGCTGGTGAGCCAGGTGTTGAAGCTGGTCGAGCGCAGCGAATACAAGCGGCAGCAGGCGGCGCCCGTATTGAAGGTGACGCGCAAGTCTTTCGGGACCGGACGCCGGTTCCCCATTGCAGTGAAGTACGAAGTTTGATCTTGCAGGCTGCCGATGCGCAGCAGAAGGATGGACGAGTTGAAGCGTGTCTCTCAAGTGGCGATCGCCGCAGCGTTGGGTTGGACGAGCATGGTACTGGCGCAGGCCACGCCCCAAACCGGGAACCATACGGGCAACCAGACCCGGACCAGCAGCGCAAGCAGCTCTGCGCCGGCGAAGCAGGCACCCTTGCAACTGCGTTCGCTGGCGCCCGATGCCGTGGCCGATCCGTTTCCGCCGATCAATCCGAAGTTCTTCACCGCCAAATCGCCGACCGCGGCCACCGTCGACAGCTATCTGCACGCGGTGCTCGGATATGACAGCAACCGCATCTGGCGCGTGGTCGCCATCCAGACGACGCCGGCTGCCGGCGTAAGCCGTGTCACTGCGCTGGTCTCCGAGAAGACACCGAACGCGAAGGTGCAGCAGGCGGCGTTCTTCGTCCTCGACGATGGCAAGCATCTGATCGCCGATACCTCTGGCGTGCTGCCCTTTGGCGCCGATCCGTATGCCGAAAACCGCGCTTTGCTGCAGGCGCGTGCGGATGGGCCAGCCCGGGGCGCCGCCTCGAAGGACCTGATGCTGGTGGAGTTCGCCGACCTGCAATGCCCGCACTGCAAGGATGCGGCTCCCACCATGAAGCGGCTGGCCGAGGACTTCCCCAAAGCCCGTATCGTGTGGGAGAACTACCCGCTGGTCGACCTTCATCCTTTCGCCGAGAAGGCCGCACTGGATGGTGTTTGCGTCGCGAAGAAGAGCAACGAAGCCTTTTTCGCCTATGCCGATGCGGTCTATGCGACGCAGGAGAAGCTCACCGCGGACGAGGGCGAGGAGACCCTGAAGAACGCCATCGTCAAGGCGGGCGCCGATCCTGCGGCCGTCGCCGAATGTGCCAGGCTGCCGGAGACGAAGCATGCTGTGGACGCGTCGTTGAAGCTGGGGCAAGAGGTTGGCGTGGACCAGACGCCGATGCTGATGATCAATGGCCGTCTGCTTCCGCTGGGTGGCATTCCGTACGAGACGCTGAAGCAGATTGTTGCTTATCAGGCTGAGCTTGATGGTGTGCGGACCGGGATTGTTCCGGGTGCGCCTTCGTTGATTCCGCGGACGGCTCCTGTTACGAATAAATAAATTTTCTCACTTCTTCAGAAGATCGCCTCGGCTAATTGCCGAGGCGTTCTTTTGCGTGCCAGGTGTCGGGGGGTACCCCCCCCACCCCCTTGGCTAAGTGGTCGCGAATGAACCACATGCAAAAATGGCTGTCTGTAAGCGACTCATTCGAGGCGGCTTGCAGGTAAATTCGTCTTTCTAAGGAACTTAGCTGATTAAGCGCATCGGGAACCGTGCTCACCTTCTGCGACTCTACCTGATAGTTCAATTGTAGCTACTTGGGTATAACTAAACGGCCAAGTATTTTTTGTGATGAAAGGTGCTTGCCTATTGGCGATTTGCGTTTTTTAGGGTTTGCGGGCTATTGATATGCGATTTTGCTCAATGTTTTCGCAATAAATAGTTTGGACGAGTGGTTACAGATTGCTTGAAAACATCTCTGCACGGTGACTTGGCGCGTAGTATGATCGGCTCGCTCCCGAGACAGCTATCTATGAATGTCGCAACTATCCTTGTCGAGTTTCTGAGCTCGCATCGTTATGCGCTTGCGGCGGCTGTCGTCCTTGGGCTTTTTATCGCGTTACGGTATTTGCGTGCTTCGCGGACAAAGGATGGCCAGAGTCCACATTCTAAGATCTCTGCGCCGCCCCCTGCAGATACAGGCGTGTTTAGTTCGCCGAGGAGGCCTGAAGCCCAGGCTGCGCCGCCACCTCCTGCAGATACCGGCGTATTTGGCTCGCTGAGGAGGCCTGAGGCCCAGGAGGAGACTCGCTCCGCGGATGCTAAAGACTTGGGCGCGCCATGGATAGATGAGGTCCAGGCTGCACCGCCAGGCGGTTCACCAACTCCCGTGGCCGCTGCGGACGCCGGCTCCCAGCCTGTCCCTCCAGCGAACCCGCCTCGCAGTCCTCCGGCGGGGAGGTCCATCGAAGGGTATGATCGCCCGGACGAGGTCGAAGCGGCCTGGAGTCGACGGCCGAGAGTATGACGCGACCATCGTCAACGTGTTTTACGCTACTGACCGGAGCAGAGATTCAGGTCCTGGGGAAGCGATCAGATATGGATGGGGACAGTCTCCCTCTGGAAAGCTTGAGTACGGCGAGTGCGAAGTCTCTATCCCCGATACTCACATTGTTGGAGCGATGGAATCGCCGTCGCTGCTGCGGTTTGAGTTTCGCCCTGATCCGGAGAAGCACATCGTCCTTTGGAAGACGGGAAGCCTTGAAGAGGAGGTGTTTTACGAGAAAGCTGGAACGGCGGTCGCG
>CAJCHN010000105.1 GCA_903970285.1 Rhodanobacteraceae bacterium
CGGGCTTAGAGAGGCTGCTGAAAAAGTCGCTGTAGCACGACATCCGTTCCCTCCGGGGCTAAAGCCCCATTGCAAACAAAGGACTTAATGTGCGAGCTAAAGCTCGTACCCTTCAAAGCCTGGGTTTTTCAGCAGCCTCTAGAGGCCTTTGGTCGCGCTGTGTGCGTGCGATACGAAACGGCTCTGAACGGTTCGCAGCGGCCAGAGCATAAGCGCCCGCTATGCCGGCGCGACTGGCTCTCGTTTTGGGGGTAGGAGCGCGAGCAGGATGGCTCCGGTTGCGAGGAATAGGATGACGTCGGCAAAGTTCCGGTGGATGCCGTGATTCCATGTCCTATGGTTGGGCGACTGGGGACACTCATAGAACGAACTCCTATGGGGTGCGAGCGGGGCCCGGGGTGATATGGATAGAGACGATTTCCGGGAAGAGCTCGAAGGGATGCATGCGGCTAGCTTTGGCTGGGCGCTGTGGTGCTGCGGCCACCGGCGCGACGAGGCGGAGGAAGTCTTGCAGATCAGCTACCTGAAGGTGCTCGACCGGACGGCGAGGTTCGACGGCAGATCCAGCCTGCGGACGTGGCTGTTCGGGGTGATCCGCCGGACCGCGGCGGAACGGCGCCGCAGGCAGTGGCTGCGTGGCCAGTTGTTCGAGCGTTGGCAGCTCAGCGAGCCGCTGGCGCCGCCCGCAGCCAGCCCGGAGACCGTGGCCTGCGATTCCGAGCGCAGCCGCAACCTGCTGCAGGCGGTTTCGCAGCTGCCGGAGCGGCAAAAGAAGGTGCTGCACCTGGTGTTCTACCAGGATCTGACCGTGGAGGAGGCGGCGCGGGTGATGAGTCTTCCGGTGGGAACCGCTCGAACGCATTTCGCCCGGGGCAAGCGCCGGCTGCGCGAGCTCCTCGCCACGCAGGAGGCACACCATGACCGGCGATGACCGCGACCTTGGGGATGTGTTCGCGGCGCTGCGGCGAGAGGAAGAAGCCGGCGCTCCGCCGATTTCAGGGTTTCGCCTGGCGGCTCGCGGAATGACCGGTCGCGAAGATGCTTGCCGGCGAGCTTGGCCAGGCGGCCTGATGGCAGCCGTGGTCAGCCTCGCAGCTTTGATCGCGGTCATGGTCGCGGGGGGCGTGTGGCTGCTGCAACATGCGCGGGTTCCGGCTCAGGGAACGAACTGGCAGCCGTCCGCTGCTTCCGGCACGGCCTCGGTCGCGTCTTCCAGCACGGTTTCGATCACGGCGTGGAAGCCGGCTACAAGCTTCCTGCTGAACACACCGGGAAGTGAGCTGTTGGAGCGCGTGCCGGAGGTCGGAGAGTGGCGTGCTCCTGGCATGACGCCAGCTCCCGGCGCCGGATCAGCGGCGGACTTGAGCAACAGGCACCGCCGGTTCAGGAAACGAGATTTGCTGTAAGGAGGATTCATCGTGAGACGACCTTTCATCATGCTTTTCTTTGCGTTTGCCTTCGCCCTGTCCCGGGGACAGACGCCGCAACCCACTGACGATGCACTGGCCGAGCAGTTGTTTCCGCCGGAGCTCGTCATGCAGTATCGGCAGGAGATTAACCTGACTCCGGAACAGTCGAAGGCGCTGAAGGACGAGCTTCAGAGGGCGCAGGCGAAATTTCTCGACATGCAGTGGGAGATGCAGCCGGAACAGGGCAAGCTGCTCCTGCTGTTGAAGGCCCGGCCGGTGGACGAGGGCGCGGTGATGGCGCAGGTCGACAAGGTGCTGGACCGGGAGCGCGAGATCAAGAAGACGCAGCTCTCGCTGCTGATCCACATCAAGAATCAGCTCACGGTTGCGCAGCAGAGCAAGCTGATGGAGCTGCGGCGCAAGCCTTCGTAACCCCGCGCCACGGGAGATACTCCATGACTCTTTCCTTCTCTGAACGATATTCCGGGGTTTCGCTGCTTGCACTCCTCGCTTTGCTCGGGTGCGGGAGCGGAGCAACGCCGGTGGCCGCGCCGGTCGCACCCGCCGCCAAGCCCGAGATCGTCTTCACCGGGCCCGGAGTTCCCGGCACCGTGAGCGTGCAGGAGGTCTCCACCGCGAACCTTGACGGGACGCACGTCGTGCAGAGTACGAATGACGGACTGAACAAGTTCCTGGCCCATTTCTCGCCGGACGGGACGCGGCTGGTCTACACCAAATTTCTTTCGGGCAAGTTTGGTGACCCCGCTCCAACAGACGACATCTTCACCTACACCTTTGCCACCGCGACGGAGACGCGCCTCACCACCGGCGGGAACGCCATCATGGCCGCATGGTCTCCGGACGGCCAGCAGATCGCTTTTGGCACCTACAACGGCACCGGCCTCTACCTGATGAACGCCGACGGCACAGGCCAGCACCTGGTGGCCGGGCCCAGCGGCGCGGCCGACGACCTGCAATGGCACGACTTCGCCTGGTCCAGCGACAACTGGATCTACTTCGTGGTCGAGCAGACCACCGACAGTTGCCTGAAGGTACGGCTGGACAAGATTCGACCTGACGGCTCCTCGCGCACGCAGGTGACGGATGGCGGCCCCAACTGCACGCCCCCCAACATGGAGCCGTACGGAGACGCCGATCCGGGCATCAGCGCCGATGGGCAGACGGTCTACAGCTCACGCGGCCTCTCCCCGCTGCCGGCGGATCCGAAGCAGACGCTCCGCCATCTTTATGCGTTCTCCAGCGGCGCCTACACTCCGGGCAAGGTCGAAGACGACCTCAGCATCGCCATGAAGCCGGACTGCACGGTTGGCGTGCCCAAGGGCTCTCCGGACGGGACGCAGATTCTGGTTTTTCTTTTCTGCCCCGACGACGAGCCGCATGTCGGCGTGACGCTGACCAATCCGGACGGCGCCATGTGGAGCTTCATCGCCACCGGCTTCGGTCCGGACTGGAACCCGGCCACGCGGCCCTGAGGCAGGGTGCCGGAGATGGCAGAGCGCGCGGCGGCATTCAAGGCCTTCAAACCGTTGCGAGCGGTGCCGCTTGGATGCGGATTTCGCGACGACTGCCTGAGCTCAAATATGAGTGAATTTTTGTCATATTTTCTGCAACCATTTTCGCAGTTCTGCGTCATAATGAGTACAAGGCATCCGGGGACGCGGGCATACCGGGACCGGAGGCCGGCAGGACCAGATTTGCAGGACCAAATTCAATGAGGAAGGTTTGAGGAGGGTTTATGGCAACGATGACTCGCTTTGTTCCGTTCCGTACCGCGATGGGGGATGTGGCCGTGCTGCAGAACCGGCTGAATTCGATCTTTAGCGACTTCGCGCGGCCGGAGTCGGGCTCCGAGGAGAGCCTGGCGATGGGGAACTTCATCCCGCCGGTGGATATCTACGAGGACGAGCACAAGCTGCTGCTGAAGCTGGAGGTTCCGGGGATCAGCCAGAACGATATCGACGTACGGCTGGAGAACCAGACCCTGACAGTGCGCGGTGAACGCAAGTTTGCGGCGGAGGAGAAGGAAGAGAACTTCCACCGGATCGAGCGGCGGTTTGGCACGTTCGTGCGCAGCTTTACGCTGCCGCTGACGGTCGATACCAACGCCATTGCGGCCAAGTACGATGCGGGCGTGCTCTCGATCAGCCTGGCGAAGAAGGAGGCTGCGAAGCCGAAGCAGGTGAAGATTGAGGTAGGCTCGGGCGCGGCGGAGAGCCAGCCGAAGCAGTTTGAGGGTGCGACGAAGTAAGCTCCCGGCAGTGATTCTTAGGTTGGCGGAGGGTCACTCAGGTGATCCTCCGCTTGTTTTTTTTGAGGCAGGAACCGAGGCAAGTGCGGCCTGACGCCCGCCGGGCGGTGCTTCGCACAGTTTGGACGCGCTAAGCGTGTGAAAGGCAGAGACGATGGCGATTCGTTGGGAGAAGTTGACGGTGAAGTCGCAGGAGGCGGTGCAGGCTGCGGCCTCTCAGGCGGCGGAGTATGGCAATCCGGAGGTGCTTCCGCTGCACCTGATGGCGGCGCTGCTGGAAGATCGCGAGGGGGTGGTGCTGCCGGTGCTCGAAAAGGTGGGCGTGCCGGTGGAGCAGATGCTGGCGGGCGTCAATGCGGCCATACAGAAGCTGCCGAAGGTACAGGGCGGCGGGCAGCCGGGCATGTCGGCGGCGCTGAGCAAGGTTCTGGACCAGGCGTTCAAGGAGGCGGAGAACTTCAAGGACGAGTATGTGTCGACCGAGCATCTGCTGCTGGCGCTGGCTGAGGAGCGGAACGGTGCGGTGCAGGGGGCGCTGAAGGCGTTTGGAGCGACGCACGATGCGATTTTGAAGGCGCTTTCCGCGGTGCGTGGGTCTTCGAGGGTCACAGATCAGACGCCGGAGGGGAAGTTCCAGGCACTGGAGAAGTATGCGAAGGATCTGACCGACCTGGCGCGGCGCGGCAAGCTGGACCCGGTGATCGGGCGTGACGAGGAGATTCGCCGGGTAGTGCAGGTGCTGAGCCGCCGGACGAAGAACAATCCGGTGCTGATTGGCGAGCCGGGAGTGGGCAAAACCGCCATCGTGGAAGGTCTTGCGCGGCGGGTGGTCTCGGGCGATGTGCCGGAGAGCCTGCGGGATAAGCGCGTAGTGGCGCTGGACCTGGCGAGCATGATCGCGGGAGCAAAGTTTCGCGGCGAGTTTGAAGAGCGGTTGAAGGCGGTGCTGAAGGAGATCGAAGAGTCGAACGGGGAGATCATTCTCTTTATCGACGAGCTGCACACGCTGGTGGGCGCGGGTGCGAGCGAAGGGGCAATGGACGCGAGCAACATGCTGAAGCCTGCGCTGGCGCGGGGCGGACTGCGGGCGATCGGGGCGACCACGCTGAACGAGTATCGGAAATATATCGAGAAGGATGCGGCGCTGGAGCGGCGGTTCCAGATTGTGTATGTGGGCGAGCCGAACGTCGAGGACACGGTCGCGATTCTGCGCGGGCTGAAGGAGCGGTACGAGGCGCATCACAAGATCCGGATCAAGGACTCGGCGATTGTGGCGGCGGCGACGTTGTCGCATCGGTATATTTCGGACCGGTTTCTGCCGGATAAGGCGATTGACCTGGTGGATGAGGCGGCGGCGGCGCTGGCGATCCAGATTGGCTCGGTACCGGTGGAGATTGACGACCTGGAGCGGCGCGCGACTTCGCTGGAGATTGAGCGGGCGGCGCTGAAACGGGAGACGGATGCGGCATCGCGCGAGCGGATGGAGCAGGTGGAGCGCGAGCTGGCCGAGGTGCAGGAGCAGGCGAGCGGGTTGCGGGCCCGGTGGCAGACGGAGCGGGGCGCGATCGGCAAGATTGCGGCGTTGAAGGCGCAGCTGGAGAGTCTGCGCTTCCAGATGGGCGAAGAGACGCGCAAGGGCAATCTGCAGCGTGCGGCGGAGATCCAGTATGGGGAGCTGCCGAAGCTGGAGGCGGAGCTGAAGGGCCTGACGGATGCCGCGGATGGGCTGGCGGGCGCGACGGCGGCCGGCGGCGGCAAAGGCCACCGGATGCTGAAGGAAGAGGTGGATGAGGAGGATATCGCGAAGATTGTTTCGCGGTGGACGGGGATTCCGGTAGCGAAGATGCTGGAAGGCGAGATGCAGAAGCTGGTGCAGATGGAGGATCGTCTGCGCGAGCGGGTGGTGGGGCAGGATGAGGCGCTGGCGGCGGTTGCCAATGCGATCCGCCGGTCGCGCGCGGGCTTGTCGGATCCGAAGCGGCCGATTGGCAGCTTTATCTTCCTGGGGCCGACGGGCGTGGGCAAGACGGAGACGGCGCGGGCGCTGGCGGAGTTCCTGTTCGATGACGAGGCCGCGATGGTGCGGATCGACATGAGCGAGTACATGGAGAAGCATGCGGTGGCGCGGTTGATTGGCGCGCCTCCGGGCTATGTGGGGTATGACGAGGGCGGCCAGTTGACCGAGGCGGTGCGGCGGAGGCCGTACTCGGTGGTACTGTTCGATGAGATCGAGAAGGCGCATCCGGATGTATTCAACGTGCTGCTGCAGGTGCTGGATGATGGGAGGCTGACGGACTCGAAGGGGAGGACGGTGGACTTCAAGAATACGGTGCTGATCATGACGTCGAATGTGGGTGCGAATGCGCTGACGACGGCGTGGGCGGCGGGTCCGGAGGGCTTTGAAGATGCGAAGGCGCGGGTGATGGAGTCGCTGCGGCAGCAGTTTCGGCCGGAGTTTCTGAATCGCGTGGACGATATCGTGGTCTTCCATCCGCTGGATGAGGCGCAGCTGACGCATATCGTCGATCTGCGGTTGAAGGACCTGGACGCGCTGCTGGCGGATCGCAAGATCACGCTGGAGCTGACGGACGCGGCGCGGAAGGCGATCTTCAAGGCCGGGTATGATCGGGCGTACGGAGCGCGGCCGTTGAAGCGGGCGATCCAGCGCATGGTGCAGGACAAGCTGGCAGTGAAGATCCTCGACGGCAGCGTGCTGCATGGCGATCATGTGGTGGTCGATGCCACGAAAGGCGGAGAGTTGCGCTTCGAGGTTCAGGAGCGGACGCCCGTCGAGGTGCCATTGCGATAGGGGTAACTGAAGCCAAAGGGGCGGCGTGAAGGGTTACGCCGCCTCTTTTCTTTTAATGGCGAAGTACGGGGCAGACCTGGAGCGGGTTGAGGGTTTATCCATTTACACTTAGCTTTGTTTATGTCGAAGCGCGCAATCATTATTGGGGCAGGACCGGCAGGTTTGACGGCGGCATTGGAGCTGTTGCGGCGAACGGATATTCAACCCATTGTGCTGGAGGCGAGCGAGGAGATCGGCGGCATCTCGCGGACGATCCGGTACAAGGGCAATCGCATGGACATCGGTGGCCACCGGTTCTTCTCGAAGAGCGACCGCGTGATGCAGTGGTGGATC
>CAJCHN010000106.1 GCA_903970285.1 Rhodanobacteraceae bacterium
CGAAGACCGCGCCGGCATCCAGCACGCCATCGCCGTCGTCCTCACCCGCCTCGCCGCCGGCTCGCTCGACCCCAAACGCGCCGGCCTGCTCCTCTACGGACTCCAGATCGCCTCGCTCAACCTTCCCAAAGACGGAACCCAAAACGGAACTCACGCCTCAAACCAGACCTCCCAGCACTCCAGCTCCTCAGACAGCCCCATTTCAGAGCCCGCCGCCTTCGTCGAAGAGATCACCCACCATCCCACCTTGGGAATCCTCGCCCCACCCACCCCAATCCCCCTCACCGCCGCCAAATCCTTCGCCGAGCTCCTGCTCGAGGAATTCGGCGACCTCACCCCCTCCAACCCCCCGCCCAACCCTGACTCCAACCCCGAACCCGAACCCGACCCAGACGACGTCTGGCCCCCCGGATACCTCGCCCAGTTCGCCCACGAAAACAGCCAAACCGCCGCCAACCCGGCCCCCACCACCCTGCCGCACCTGCGAGCCGCCGCCAGCCCCGCCTGCCGCGTGCACCCTCCGCATCGCTGCTTAGTCTTGGAGTCGAGAGTTCGGGGCTTGCAGCCGGCGGCAATTGCGGCCAAGAGCGATTTTGAAAGCTGACAGCGAAGACGCTGAGAGTTGCCAGCTTGAGGCTGCCTGGTGCGAGCTTGAGGCTGGAGCTGAGAGGAAAAGAAAGGTTTGGAGGTGAGAGTTTCGGGGCTTCGTGACGCTCGTGCAGGTTACAGCAGAGCCAGCACGTCCGCCGGTTCCGGACGCACGCGGGGATCGGCGAACGCGGCAGCGTAGGCGATGCGACCGGTTGGGCCCTGTGGCCGGATCAGGAACAGGCCGGGCAGCGGCAGGCGCCAGGCGCTATCCGGAGCCGTGTCGTAGGTCAGGCCCGCGTTCGCGAACGGAATGTTGACCAGGATCGACCGAAAGTAGCGCCGCGCCGTCAACGGGACGGTGTGGGCCAGGCGATACTGCGCGGCGATCTCCGCGCCCGGATCCGAGAGCACCGGAAACGGCAGGCGGTGCTGCTCGACGGCGAAGTCGTTCTGGCGCCGGGTCTGCGGAGAGATGGCCACCAGCAGGGCGTGCCGCTCGCGCAGCGTGGGATAGAGGTCGCGCCAGGCCTCCAGTTCGGTGACGCAGTACGGATCCCAGCGGCCGCGGAAGAACTTGACCACCAGCGGGCCGAGCGCCAGCAGGTCGGTCGAGCGGACGAGCCGGCCGGACGCCGCGTCCTCGAGGTGGATGACGGGCGCGGGCGCGCCGACGGGCAGAATGCGATCTTCGATCCCCGATGCGAACAGCTCGGAGATGGCCTGTTCCGAGACGGCGAGACGGTCGGCCTGCACCAGCGCCCGGGTCCGCGCGGTGATGGCATCGAGCCGGTCCTGGAGCAGGGAACCCATGCTCCTAGTATCGCTGAAATTGCTCTCCGAATCGAACAACTGGCAGGTGCAAACCATCCTCTAAGTGGATGGTCTGGAGCAGGTTGGCCAGCTGGGGCCCGATATATGGCGACCGCAGGCATGCAGCAGGATGAGCAGAAGCAGGGACAAGACCCGCAGCAGGAAAAGACGATCGAGACCGATGTTCCGGTGCGCATGGACCGGCTGCCCTGGTCCTCGTGGCACGCGCGGATCATCACCGCGCTGGGCGTCTCCTGGCTGCTGGACGGGCTGGAGGTGACGCTGGTCGGATCGCTCTCCGGCGTGCTCGAGAGCAAGCAGGGGCTGAGCCTGACGGACCCGCAGGTCACCTCCGCGGCTACCATCTACCTGGCCGGGGCGGTGGTGGGCGCGATTCTGTTCGGCTGGCTGACCGACCGGCTGGGCCGTAAGAAGCTCTTCCTGGTGACGCTGGCGACATACTCGCTGGCGACGGTCGGCACCGCGTTCTCGCATGGGCTGCTGTGGTTCGGCGTGTGCCGCTTCTTTACCGGGCTGGGCATTGGCGGCGAGTACGCCGCCATCAACTCGGCGGTGGACGAGCTGATCCCGGGCAAGGTGCGGGGCACGGTGGACCTGGTGGTGAACGGAACTTTCTGGGTGGGAGCGTCGCTGGGCGCGCTGGCTGCCATGTTCCTGCTGGGCAACCACGGCATCTCGCAGGCGATGGGCTGGCGCTATGCTTTCGGCATCGGCGGAACGCTCGGGTTGCTGGTGCTGCTGCTGCGGCTGCAGGTGCCGGAGTCACCACGCTGGCTGATGCTGCGCGGCAAGGAAGCCGACGCCGACCGCATCGTCAAGGACATTGAAGCGAAGGTGGGCAAAGGCAAGCCGCTGCCGCCGGTTGAGGGCGACAAGCTGAAGCTGGCGGTGCGCGACCACACGCCGATGAAGGACATCTTCAAGAGCATGACAAGCGAGGAGAACCGCTCGCGTTCTTTCCTCGGCTTTGTGCTGATGGTGGGCCAGTCGTTCTTCTTCAACGCCGTCTTCTTCACCTACGGGCTGGTGGTGAAGAAGTTCTTCCATATCTCCGACCAGCAGATGCCGATCCACCTGCTGCCGTTCGCGGTGGGCAGCTTTTTCGGCCCGATGACGCTGGGGCGGCTGTTCGACAAGATCGGCCGCAAGCCCATGATCACGGCGACGTATGCGATCGCCGGGGTGCTGCTGGCGGCGGTGTGCGTGCCGTTCGCGACCGGCCACCTGGGAGTGAAGGGCCTGGGCATCTGCTTTACCGTGATCTTCTTCGTGGCGTCGTCGGCGGCGAGCGCGGCATACCTGACGGTGAGCGAAATCTTCCCGCTGGAGATCCGGGCGTTCGCGATTGCGATCTTCTATGCGATTGGCACGTGCATCGGCGGCGTGGGCGCGCCGGCCATGTTCGGCCTGCTGATCGCTTCGGGATCGAAGACCAACCTGGCGCTGGGGTATGGGCTGGGCGCGGTGCTGATGATGACCGCTGCTCTGTGCGAGGGCATCTTCGGCGTCGAGGCGGCGGGCAAGTCGCTGGAGTCGGTGTCGAAGCCGCTGCAGTCGAGGTAAGGCCGGATCGGGACGCTCGCGCGGAGGTGGTTTCGACTTACGCGACCGGTTGAGAGGCTTTCGAGGACAGCGCTCGACTTACGCAGCCAGCACGGCCAGCGTGACCATCACGGCGAAGAGCAGGAAGCGGCCTACGGTGAGGGTGTTCTTCATGGTGTGCATCCTTTCACTTGGTTGCCGTGCGAGAGGGGGTGTGGCTCCGCCCGGCCCGGGCGGCGCCACGGTTGCGCGTGGTGAGCCTGGTTGACCTCGGATGAGCCTGGATGAGCCTGGGCGGGGCCTGTTGAGCTTGAGCTGGGCCGGAAGCGCTTGCGACTACCCCGTTTATAGCGATTGGCTGCATCCGGTGGAATGACACTTTGATCGCGCTCGACTGCGCCGGGCGGGGGATGGCGGGTCACCCATCGAGGTGAGGCGAGATTTAGAGGGAGGGCGAGCGTCCGGGTTTAAGGACGATCTTCATCGAGTCTGGTTTTGGATGGGAAGCCAGGTCGATGGCCGCGGCGCAGTCCTCCAGCCGGAAGCGATGCGAGATGAGCCTGGTCAGATCGAGTGTGCCGTCGCGAAAGCCGTCGAAGACCAGGTCGATGCCCTCCTGCTGGATGGCGACGCTCGCCGAGTAGGAGCCCATGAGCGTCTTCTCGTCCATGCAGACGGCCGCCGGATCGAAGGCGGCGGTGCCATGCTGGGTGCTGGCGAAGAGCATGACACGTCCTCCCGGGCGAATCGCGTCCATCGCCATGCCGATGAGCGCGTCCGAGCCTACGGCGACGAGCGCCACGTCGGCTCCGCGGCCTTCGGTGGCTGCGCGAGCGGCGGCGACGACATCGGCGCGAGCGTCGATGGGATGATCGAGGCCGAAGCCGGCGGCGATCGCGTGGCGCTCAGGATACAGGTCGCTGGTGAGCACGGTGGCGCCGGTGCGGCGGGCGAGAGCCGCGAGGATGACGCCGATGCTTCCCTGCCCGATGACGAGGACGGTGTCGTCGGGCTCGAGGCGGAGCAGCTTCACCGCCTTGAAGCAGGTGTTGACCGGCTCGATGAACGCCGCCTGCTCGAACGGGATGTCCTCCGGCAGCTTGACCAGGCCGGCGGTCTTGACGCCGTCGCCGACGATCCAGTCCATCACCCGGATGTACTCGGCGAAGCCTCCGCCGGCGGGTGTAAACCCTGCGGTGGTGCCTACTTTCTTGTAGGTCTCGCACTGGGCGAAGGTG
The DNA here is from genome assembly GCA_903970285.1 of Rhodanobacteraceae bacterium. Lineage (GTDB taxonomy): Bacteria > Acidobacteriota > Terriglobia > Terriglobales > Acidobacteriaceae > Edaphobacter. Next base: position 4,203 of record CAJCHN010000106.1, read on the forward strand.
TGCTTGCGGCAGTAGAAGCAGTGGCCGCAGGGGATGTGATGGAACGCCATGACGCGGTCGCCGATGGCGAAACCCTTGACGCCGGGGCCGAGTGCGGCGATGGTTCCGGCCATCTCGTGGCCGAAGACGCGCGGGCCGGGGTGGGAGTTGGTATGAATTTTCTTGAGGTCGGTGCCGCAGACGCCGCAGGTATCGATGCGCACCAGGACCTCGCCGCGCTGGAGCCCGGGCACGGGGATGGACTCGCAACGCACCTCGTCGATGGCGCGGTAGACGGCGGCCTGCATGGTTTCAGCCACAGGGTTCAAGTGGACGCTCCTCCTTGTGCGTTCCAGCGGGCGGGATCGGGATCGAGCAGAAATGCGTCGACGGTACGGGCAATCGCTTTGGCCGCGGTGGCGCTGTTGCGGCCCATCTCCAGCAGCGATCCCCAGAACTGCGGACGCAGCGCGACATGGGCCAGGAACGCGCTGAGCCTCAGTTGACCATCGACATCGATGAAGCGGTTGATGTCGGGCAGGTTGGCGCCGGCCGAGTCCGAGATGCCCTTGATGCAGCAAAGCGGGATGCCGCGCATCTCCGCCAGGCGGGCGATCGCGGCGGCTTCCATGTCGACGGCGACGGCGGCATAAGCCTGCGCCAGGCGATGCTTCTCGGCGGCATCGGCAACCCGCGCGGTTGTGACCACGCGCAACTTGCGATTGCCGTGGGTGAGGGTGAAGCGCTCCCCAGTCTGGGCGTCGATGATCTCGGAAGCGACCAGCACGTTCGCATGCAGGCCGGTGAGGGCGCCAGCCCATCCGACTGAGAGCACGACATCCATGGCCCCGAGGAACTCGATGGCAGTGAAGGCGCGGCGCGCCGCTGCCGCGCCCATGCCGGCGCAGGCGGCGACCACCTCGCCGGCGCCGTGGGACTCCGGTCGCTGCCACATGCGGACGCCGGACCCCTTGACGACCGGGAGACGATCCCACCGGCGCACCAGTGGCTTCAGCTCTCCGGGCAGGGCGCCGATGATGCCGATCCTCACTTTGCCGTCACCCCCGGCCTGGGCGCATAGCCGTTCGCCCAGAACCAGTCCACCGCGGCGCGGAGCGCGTTGTCGACTGGAAGCACGTGGAACCCGAGCTCGCGTTCTGCCCTGGCCGAGCTGGCAAACATCATCTTCTGCCCCATGCGGACGGCTTCGACGGTCGCCCGCGGCTCCCGGCCGCGCAGCTTGCCGTTGAAGTTCTCGTCGAAGAAGGCGAACGCCAAGGCGACCGCATGAGGCACCTTCAGGGCCGGGGACGGCAGCCCGGTGAGGCCGGCCAGACGGTCGAGGATCTGCTTCAGGGTGAGGTTTTCTCCGCCGAGGATGTGGCGCTCGCCGGGTGTTCCGCGGTCGAGTGCGACGACATGCATGCGGGCTACTTCGGCGACATCGACGAGGTTCAGGCCGGTATCGACATAGGCGGGGAAGTTCCGATTCAGGAAGTCGACGACGATCCGGCCGGTGGGCGTGGGTTTGGCGTCGTTGGCGCCGATGGGCGTGGTGGGGTTGAGAATGATGACGTGCTGCCCGGCGCGGGCGGCGGCAATCGCCTCCTGCTCCGCGAGGAACTTCGACCGCTTGTAGTGGCCGATCATCTCGTCGACCGAAACCGGGGTTGCCTCATCGACAATGGTGGTCTCGCGCTTGAAGCCCATGGTCGCCACCGAAGAGGTGTAGACGACGCGCTGGACGCCGCTCTCGCGCGCGAGGCGCAGGAGCTCCCGGGTGCCGGCGACGTTGGCCGCGTGCATCTCCTCCGGATCACGAACCCAGAGCCGATAATCGGCGGCGACGTGCACCAGCGCATCGCAGCCTGCGAGCGCGGAACGCAGAGCTTCGGGTTGGCGGAGGTCGCCGACGACCGTCGTGGCGCGGAGGCCTTCCAGGCCGGCCAGGTTGCTCGTCTTTCGCGTGAGCAGGCGAAGCTCCGCTCCTGCAGCCGCGCAGGCCCGGGCGACATGGCTGCCGACGAAGCCGGTGGCCCCGGTGAGGAATATTTTCATGCTCCCATCCACTTCACGGCGACCAGACCCGCGTGTTCGACCTTCAGGAAGTCGCGATCACCCGTCAGGACCGGGCACTGGTACTCGATGGCAAGCATTACGGCGAAACAGTCTGCGTAGGAGATGCTGTGATCGGCCTTGATTCGGGCGGCGAGGAGAACGTCGAGCTGAGTGGGGTGCGCAACCTGGATCGGAAGCTCTTCCAGCACTCGAAGCGCTTCTTCGGCAGGTGCCTTGCCCCACTGCCTGGAGCAGCTGTAGTAGATCTCTCCCAGGTTGATGCTGCTCATCAGAAGCAGGACGTCGCCAGCAAGCGCACTGCGGATGAAGACATTGAACGAAGCTGCATCCGGTTGGCGATTCTTGAACCACTGCATCACCGGCCACGAGTCGACGACCAGCCAGCGGTTAGCGGGACCAACCGAACTTCCTTGCATCGTGCTCCTCTTCCCACGCACGTTCCCTGGCCTTCATCTCGGAGGTGTCGTGTTCGGGATGATCGCTCAGCATGCCGCGTCCCCGCTGCCACCGGTCATTCGGCACCCAGGTGCGCTTCGGCAGTGGGCGCGGCACCACCGGCGATCCTGGCTGTCCATCCCAGATGCCGAGCAGGTACTGAATGTGCTGGAGTTCCGTCCAGCTGGACTTGTCGAGCGTTTCCGATCCATCGGGTTGGCCGGCGCTGCGGGTCACCGGAGGATGTGTCGCCATGTGCCACCTCGTCTTGAGGTTACTCCAGCGGCTCGAAGCTACTCCAGCCGTTCGGGTTCGATCTGAATATTCTTTTCGCCGGCCGCTTTCTTCTCCCAGTACTTCTTCACCCAGGCTTCGAACGACTTGCCCGCCGCGGTATCGCGTCCGGTGAATGCCAGGGCCGCGACATCCGAGTAGGCGACGTTGAGCTTGGCCTGGCTGTTGATCGGGATGATCCGCATGAAGGACTGCGCGAGCGTGGGTCCGGGACGCCGGTCGAAGAGGTAACCTTCGACCCTATTTCCATCCTTGAGCGTGACGGTGATGTCTCCGCGGTAGTCGAACGCCTTTTCCAGCGCCTCGCGGATCTCGTCTTCGGTGGCGAGCGCGGGAATCCAGCCCTCGAGATTTTCGCGCTCGCGGCCGGCGGCGTGCTCGAGTTCGTCGGGGCTGGCGTGGTGAAGCTGTTCGATCTTCGCGGCTTCCTGTTGTTCGGTGGCCATGTACCTTAGTCTCCGGAGACGCTTTGCAGCTGGTTCGGTTGGCTGGCGGGACCGGGCGCGGCGATCTGTACGAGCGGACCGTGCGACTCCGGGCGCCACTCATTCAGGATCTTCTGCGCGCCTTCGTCGTCGTAGCGCGAGAACATGGCCCTGACGGTCTGCAGCAGACCCTTGAGCGAGCCGAAGGTATAGTTCACGCCGCTGGCCTCGTAGCCGGAGTGCACCATGCAGTTGGCGCAGCGGGGGTTGCCACTCTCGGTGCCGTAGTTCTCCCACTGGACGGTATCCATCAGCTCCTGGAAGGTGTCGGCGTAGCCATCCTGCAGCAGGTAGCAGGGCTTCTGCCAACCGAAGATGGAGAAGGTCGGCATGCCCCAAGGGGTGCAGCGCAGATCCTTTTTGCCCATGAGGAATTCCATGAACATGGGCGAGGCATTGAAGCGCCAGGTCTTCTTGCGGTTGGAGAGGATGGCGCGAAACATCTTTTTCGACTTGGCGCGGCCAAGGAAGTGCTGCTGGTCGGGCGCCTTGTCGTAGGTGTAACCGGGCGAGACCATCATGCTTTCGACACCGGCCGTCATCAACTCGTCGAAGTGAGCGCGGACGCTGTTGGGATCGGCGCCGTCGAAGAGGGTCGTATTGGTGGTGACGCGGAATCCGGCTTCGACCGCGGCTTTGACGCCGGCCATGGCGATGTCGTATCCACCTTCGCGGCAGACGGAGAAGTCGTGGTGTTCGCGCTGACCGTCGACGTGGACCGAGAAAGACAGGTACTTGCTGGGCTTGAAGAGGTGCAGCTTCTCCTTGAGCAGGAGCGCGTTGGTACACATGTAGACGTACTTCTTGCGCGCGACCAGACCCGCGACGATCTCCGGCATCTTTGGATGCAGCAGCGGCTCGCCGCCGGGGATGGCCACCATCGGGGTGCCGCACTCCTCGACCGCGCGGAAGCACTCTTCGGGGGAGAGCTCTGCCTTGAGGATGTGTGCCGGGTACTGGATTTTGCCGCAGCCGGCGCATGCAAGGTTGCAGCGAAACAGGGGTTCGAGCATGAGGACGAGCGGGTAGCGCTTGCGTCCATTGAACTTCTGTTTCAACACGTACGTCGCGACGGTCCACGCCTGCGAAACTGGAACTGCCATCCCTGATTTCTCCTAGGAAACTTACTTCTGGTCCTACGATTTCTCTTCGAGTTTGAAGACTCGTCTCTCCAACTCATTGCCGATTCCCATCGGCATCATCATGTTGTGGACCTGGGTCCGCGGGGTCGCGACCTCGCCGCGAAGGGACGCCTCCAAGCATGCAATCCGTCCAGGCGATGGATGCCGTTGTGATCTGGAAGAATCCCGACCAGGACCATCCGCGCCGGGAGGGGCGGATGCGACGAGTGCGGCAGATGCTTCCTTCATGGTCACTCCTCGTGAGACTGGTAGCCAGACCATTCTAAGCCGCGGCCGCTTCCCGTTCCATGGCCTGCTTGTAGGTAGTGAGGGCCAGCAGCGGGAAGTAATCGCGGTACAGGTGATAGGCGAGGTAGAACACCCGGGGAAATCCGGTGCCGGTGTAGATGGCCTCGCCGTTGCGGCCTTCGGCGGATTCATCCCAGGTGCCGTCGCCGGTCTGGCGATCGACCAGCCAGCGAATGCCCTTGGCGACCGAGTCGCTGCGGGTATCGCCCGCCGCCAGCAGACCGAGCACTGCCCACGCGGTCTGCGATGGGGTGGATGGTCCGATGCCGCGGGTGCCCGGATCGTCGTAGCTTCCGCAGGTCTCGCCCCAGCCGCCGTCGGAGTTCTGGACCATGCGAATCCACTCGGCCGCCTGCTGAATGGCGGGCTCGTGGTTCCACATGCCCTGCGCCTCCAGGCCGCGCAGCACCAGGAAGGTTCCGTAGAGGTAATTCACGCCCCAGCGGCCAAACCAGCTTCCATCGGGCTCCTGCTCGCGCAGGATGAACTGCACCGCGGCTTCGACGCGCGGGTCGCGGCGGGTGTAGCCGTAGGCTGCGAGCATCTCGAGAATGCGGCCGGTGATGTCGACAGTCGGCGGGTCGAGCATGGCGTTGTGGTCGGCGAACGGGATGTACTGGAAGATGGTCTTGGTGTTGTCCTTGTCGAACGCCGCCCATCCGCCATTGCGGCACTGCATGGCGAAGACCCACTCGATGGCGCGCTGCTCGACATCGTGCTGATAGCGCTCTTTCGGCGTCTGCACGGCTCTCAGCGCGAGCAAAACCTCGCCGGTATCGTCGACATCCGGGTAGAACTCGTTGTTGAACTCGAAGTACCAGCCGCCCGGCTCGACGTTCTTGACCTTCTGCGCCCAGTCGCCCTTGTGGCGCACTTCTTTGGACAGCAGCCATTCCGCCGCCCTGACCATGCTGGGATCGTCCTTGGGCACGCCGGCGGCGCCGAGGGTGGACAGCACCTGCGCCGTGTCCCAGACCGGGGAGAAGCAGGGCTGCATGCGGAAGGTGGGGATCGGATATTCGGGCGTGCCGTCGGGGCAGTCGATGCCGAGCTTTTCAAACTCATCCATGGCGCGGATGACCTGCGGATCGTCGGCCGAGTAGCCGAGGTAGCGGAGGGCGACGATCGCATTCAGCATGGCAGGATAGATGGCGCCGAGACCGTCGGTGCGCTCGAAGCGCTCCAGCATCCACTGCTCCGCCTTCTTCAAAGCGCGTTTGCGCAGCGGCCGGATGTGCACGCGTTCGGCCCAGTGCGCGATGCGGTCGGTGAGCAGGAAGAAGTTTCGCCACGAGACAATCTTCTTCTTATCCCAGCGCAGGCGCAGGTCGGCGTTTCTGCGTCCGCCGACAAAGAGTTCGTCGATGCCGTGCTCGGCGGGAATCTTCTTGAATGGCTTTTTGGCGTAGATGACCGAGAGCGGGACCAGGATGCCGCGCGACCAGGAACTGATCTCGTAGATGTTGAAGTAGAACCAGTTGGGAAAGAGCACGATCTCCGGCGGAACCGCGGGGACAGCGTCGTAGTCGTACTGGCCGAGGGCGCACAGGTAGATCTTGGTAAAGGTGTTGCATTCGACGACACCGCCCAGCTTCAGCACGCACTCTCGCGCGCGCTGCATGAGCGGTTCGTCCGCGCTGTGCCCCATCAGCTTCAGCGCCAGGTAGCACTTGACTCCGTAGCTGACGTTGGACGGTCCACCGGGATAGAGACTCCAGCCGCCATCGTCATTCTGGTGGCGCAGGATCTCGTTGCGGGCGCGCTCCAGCTTGCCGCGGTCGCCGGTGCCGAGCAGCGTGTGCATGAAGATGTAGTCGGCCTCGAGCATGGAGTCGGCTTCGAGCTCGCCGCACCAGTAGCCATCCGGATGCTGCAGGCTGAGCAGCCATTCGGTGGAGCGGGCGATGCCGTCCTGCACCTGCTCGAGCGCGATGTCCATGCGCCCGAAACGGGGCTGGCCCGTCTGCGTTCCGGCAGGCACGAAAGCGGTCTTCCTGGATTCAAATCTCTTGTTCAACGGCAACTCTCTTCGGCCAACCGGACCCGTACGGGTTATGAGTTCGCGACCGGCTGAGCGACCGGCCTGGGGGCCGAGGCGATCGCCTGCACAATCTCCGGCGGAAGTCCGAAACGGACGTTCTCCGGCATGACCTCAACCTCGTCGACATCACCATACCCCATGGTCTGCAGGTATTCGACGACATCCTTGACCAGAACTTCCGGCGCGGAAGCCCCGGCGGTCACCGCAACCGTATTCACCCCGTCCAGCCACTCGGGCCGGATGGCTTCCGCGCGGTCGATCAGGAAGGAGTTGGTGTCGAGATTCTTCGAGACCTCCACCAGCCGATTGGAGTTCGAACTGTTCCTGGAACCGACGACCAGAACCAGGTCGGCCCCGTGAGCGACGTTCTTGACCGCCACCTGCCGGTTTTCGGTGGCGTAGCAGATGTCCTGCGCGTGCGGCCCGGTGATGTTGGGGAACTTCACCCTGAGCGCATCGATCATGTACTTCGCCTCGTCCAGCGAGAGCGTCGTCTGCGTGAGGTAGGCAACCTTGTCGGGATCGGGAACGACCAGCGCCGCGACCTCTTCGACGGTGGATACCACCTGGGTGACGTCCGGCGCCTCGCCCTGGGTGCCTTCGACTTCCTCGTGGTCGCGATGGCCGACCAGCACCAGCGAGTAGCCCTGTCGGGCGAACTTGATGGCCTCGACGTGCACCTTGGTGACCAGCGGGCAGGTGGCGTCGATCACCTTAAGGCCGCGTGCTTTGGCGGCTTCGCGCACGGCCGGCGAGACTCCGTGCGCCGAGTAGATGACGCGCGCGCCCTCCGGCACCTCATCCAGTTCGTTGACGAAGATGGCGCCCTTCTTGGCCAGATCGTCCACGACGTAGCTGTTGTGCACGATCTCCTTGCGCACGTAGATGGGTGCGCCGAAGGTATCGAGGGCGATCTGCACGATATCGATCGCGCGCACGACGCCGGCGCAGAAGCCGCGCGGCTTGAGCAGCAGAACGCGCTTGGTGGGCGTGGCATCTTCGCCGTCAATAAGAATGGGCTGATCGAGGGTTGCAGCGCTGGAGGCAGTCACGCTTCCAGTATAACGCCTCTCTCCCGAAGAGGCACTGAAATTGAACCATGCCGGGTGCATGCGCGGGGGCCAGCGGCCTGATTCGGGCGCGGTCCAGCGACTCAGCGGGTCACGAGCGATGTTGGTGCAGGGCGGGGAGTTACAGCTTCTGGCCCGCGCAGCCGGTGTGCCCGCAGTCGCACTCCAGCGTGGTCAGGTCTTTCGAGTCTTCGCAGAAGGTGGAGCAATACTTCGAACCCGGAGCGGCCGGACACTGGCAGGGGGTGTGCGCACACTTGCTGGAAGTCGACATTCGATCGTTCTCCTCTAATGACGGGCTCCGTACTGCATGAGCCTGGCTGTTGCGATGCAGGATGGCGGCCTAGAGTTGCTTCGGCGACCGGTAGGGCGGGGCGGCTGCTTCAGCGGCTGGTGGAGAGCATGCTTTCGGCGTGGCGGAGGCTGGTCTCGGTGAGGGTGGCGCCGCTCAGCATGCGTGCGATCTCGCGGACGCGGTCCGCCTCCGTCATCTGCCGGATGGCGGTGTGCGTCCGTCCTCCGATTTCGGCCTTTTCGATCAGGAAGTGCTGGTCGGCGAAGGCGGCGATCTGCGGCAGGTGGGTGACGCAGAGTACCTGCTGGGTGGCGGCGAGCGCCTTCAACTTCTGGCCCACGGCCTCCGCCGCCCGGCCGCCGATGCCGATATCGATCTCGTCGAAGACCAGCGTGCGGGGAAGCGCTGTCTTCTTCTTCCCTGCTCGAGTTTGTCCTCCGGCTTCGCCGACAGCAGCCTCGACTGCTACCTTCAGCGCCAGCATGACCCGGGACATCTCGCCGCCGGAGGCGATTTCAACCAGCGGCTTCAAGGGCTCGCCCGGGTTGGTGGCGATCTCGAACGCGATCTCATCCCAGCCATGCGCGGTCCAGCGGGCGCGCTCCGGCGCGGCCTCGACCCGTACGGAGAACCGCACGCGCATCGCCAGGCCGTTGATCTCGCGCTCGGCCGCCCGCGCAAGATGCTCCGCGGCCGGAATCCGGCGGGCGTGGAGCGCCTCCGCCGCAGCCTGGTATGCGGCCGCCTGCTTTGCCTCGGCCAGCCGCAGCTCCGCCAGGATGGCGTCACGATTCTCCACCTCCGCCAGCGAACGCGCGGAGTCTTCCGCAAAGGCGATCACCTCGGCGATGGTTCGGCCGTATTTGCGCTTCAGGCGGTCAAGCAGCGCGAGGCGATCTTCGATCTCGGCCAAACGCTCCGGCCCGGCTTGCACGGTCTCGGCGAAATCGCGCACGGTGGCGCTCACATCCTCGACGGTTGCCTTGGCTGCGGCGAGCTCGCGCGCCGCGCCGGCGAACCTGGGCTCGAAGCGGGCCAATTCCTCGATCAGCTTCAATGCCTGGCCCAGGCTCGTCTCGGCGGCGGTTTCGGACTCATAGAGCAGCTCATGCGCGCCCATGGCCGAGGCGTAGAGGCGCTCGGCGTTGGCGAGCACGCGCTTCTCCGCCTCCAATTCGGAGTCTTCGTTCGCCCCGGCGATCTGGGCCTGCTCGATCTCGCGCACCTGGAAGCGCCACATGTCCGCCATGCGTAAGCGATCCTGCTCGTCCGCGAGCATGGCCTCGAGCCGCTGCCGGGTGGCGTGCCATGCCGCATAGGCCGCTGCGACGGGATCGGTTGCGATGCCTCCGAAGCGATCGAGCAGCAGGCGCTGCTGCGCCTGGTCGAAGGATCCGAGGGTCTCGCCCTGGGCGTGCACCAGGGCCAGCTCCGGCGCGAGCAGGCGCAGCACGCCCACGGTGGCCGGCTGGTTGTTGATGAAGACCCGGCCTTTGCCGCCGGCGGCGATCTCGCGCCGCAGCAGGATGGTGTCGTCGCCGGCATCTTCGCCGGGGTCGAGGCCGTTCTCCGCCAGGATCTCGAGCGAACCCGGCGTGGCCTCGAAGGCGCAGCTCACCACAGCTTTTTCGGCCCCATGACGTACGCAGTCGGCCGAAGCCTTTCCGCCCAGGAGAAGCGCAAGCGCGTCGATCAGGATCGACTTCCCTGCGCCGGTTTCTCCGGTCAGCAGGTTCAAACCGCGGCCGAAGCGGGCCTCTGCCCGGTCGATGACCGCATAGTTCTCCGCGCGCAACTCCAGCAACATCGTCTTGTTCGCCTCGCCTTCGCTCACCGCAAGCCTAGCATGGCGTTCGCAGAGGCGGAGAGGTTCAACGCAGTCCTTGGGGGGACCGGGCGGGACGCTCAATTACACTGAAGTCTGGAGAAACACCCATCGCATGATCGCGTTCTCAGCCGCAGCTTTCGCGTTCTTCCAGCAGGACAATCCGCCGGATGGTTCGGCACTTCCGGCCGCTTCGGCACCGCTTGCACAGCATGGCACGGCGATCGGAGAGATCCTGCACAACTCCGGGCCGGTGGCCATCGGCGTGCTGATTCTCCTGGCCCTTCTGAGCCTGTTTTCGTGGACGGTGATCATTGAGAAGTCGCGTGCGTTCGCGTCCGCGCGAGGCCAGTCGGTGCGCTTTCTGCGGGCCTTCCGCAAATCGGGCCGGCTGTCGGAGGTGGCCGCCGTCTCCGAGCAGTTCAAGCCTTCGCCTCTGGTCGACGTGTTCAACGAGATCAACGATGAGTACCAGCGGCAGTCGAACGGCCGCGGGCACCCGCGCAACCCGGTCGGGCTCGAGCGCGCCGCGGCGACGGCCTCCAGCGAGGCGCTGACGGTGATGGAGCAGCGTCTGACCTGGCTGGCGACGATCGCGAATATCGCACCGTTCATCGGGCTTTTCGGGACGGTGTGGGGGATCATCGACGCCTTCCACGGGCTGGGCACTGCCGGCGCAGCGTCGCTGCGGGCGGTGGCACCTGGAATTTCCGAAGCGCTGATCACGACGGCGGCCGGCATCCTGGTTGCGATCCCTTCGGTGGTGGGCTACAACCAGCTCACTGCGCAGCTGCGCGACTTCGGCGCGCGCATGGATGACTTTGGCCGCGAGCTGCTGAATGCGATTGAGAATGCCGCGGCCTTCCAGACGCCGGCCAGCCCCTCCGATCGCTTCAGCACACAGGCTGCCGCGGAGCCGCGAGGAAGGAGCTACTAGGCATGGCGTTCTCGTCGCGGACGGGCGGCCGGGTGCAGACCCAGACCGCGCTGGCCGACATCAACATCACGCCGCTGGTGGATGTGGTGCTGGTGCTGCTGCTGATCTTCATGCTGACTGCACCGGTACTGCAGTCGGGCATCGACGTGGCCATCCCGCATACGCGCTCGACGCAGACCCTGACCGAGCAGCGCATGGTGGTCACGATCGACAAGGACCAGAACGTCTACCTGCAGACCAATGGCGCGGACAAGCAGATCAATATCGCCGACCTGGCCGGCCTGCTGGCGGCGACCGAGCAGAATCCTGCGAAGCGCACGGTCTACGTCCGCGCCGACGAGCGCGTGCCGTTCGGCGCCTTCGCCACCGTGATGGAGAGTGTGAAGCGCGCGGGCATCACCAACATCTCCATCGTGACCCAACCCTTCGAGAAGTAGGCACGGTCCCATGCCCACCGACCTGCTGCCAACCCGAGCCGAAGCCGAAGCCTCCGCGGGCGTCTCGCGCAGCTTTGTGCTGGCGCTTGCGGGTCATGCGGTGGTGATCGCGCTGCTGATCTCGGCGACCTGGCTGGCGCATCGTCTGCACCCGCACTGGGGCGACGCGGACCCGACGGTCGGGTCGATCCAGGCGTCGATGGTGGACGCGCTGCCGCTGCCGCCGAAGCAACTGTTCAAGGAAAATTCCGTCTTGACCAGCGAGAAGCCGAACATCGCTCCGACGCCACCTCCGCCGACTCCGGCTCCGCCCACCAAGGCCGAGCCGGTCAAGCCGAGGTCGGAGCCTCCGCCAAAGCCGGAGGAGATTCTGATCCCGAAGAAGGCGGTGACCCCGCCGGCACCAGCGAAGCCGGCGGAACGGGAGCAGCCGGTGGCGCCGCGTCGCGTCACTCCGCCACCGCCGCCGACTCCGAAGGCCACGACCGGCGACACCGGCGGCATTGAGATTCCGCAGTCCGTGACCGAGATGAAGAACGGGACGGCGACCATTACGGTGCAGGAGCGCGCGTTCGGCGATCGCTATGCCTATTATGTGCAGATCATCAGTCGCAAGGTGAACCAGGCCAAGCAGGAACAGGGTCTCGACCCGCCGGAGGCGCGCGGCCATCGTACGGTGATTCGTTTCGTCATCAATCGCGACGGGGTGCCCACGGATCCGGAGGTGCTGGTGCGCTCCGGCTCGACGGCGCTCGATTTCAACGCGCTGCGCGCTATTCAGCGGATCGACAGCTTCGGTCCGCTGCCGGCGGGCGACCACCTGATGGTCGACTTCGGCTTCGACGATCACTAGAGAGCCGGGGGCCGCTGGCTGCCAGTATTCTGTTGATAAACCGGGCCCTTTTGCCGGGCGGACACCCATGCTGACGACCTTTCCGTCTACCATAGGGAGGGAATGTTCTTGATCCGTCAGCTCCGGCCTGTGTTTTGTCTGCGCGTGCTTCTGCTCGCTTCGGTATCCACCCTTCCCAGCCTGGGCGCACACGCCCAGGAAGGCATCCAGCTGGAGCTCTCCGGCAAGGCGTCGGACCGGATCCGCGTAGCCGCCGCGAGCTTCCGGCAGGGCTCCGCCGATCCGCAGACCGGATCGTTGAAGCAGACCTTTGATACGACGCTCTTCGCGGACCTGGCGAACGCCGGCATCTTCGACATGGTTTCGAGGTCGGTGGCACCGCCGATCGAGCCCGGCAGCCAGGCCGAGATCAACCTCGCGCAGTGGTCGGCGGCGCCGGCCTCGGCCTCCATGGTGGCGTTCGGAAGCCTGGCGGTCAATGGCGGCCGGCTATCGGTCAACGGCTTCCTGGACGATACGAAGAACACGCAGTATCCGCAGGTGCTGGCCAAGCAGTATGGCGAAGACGCTTCGGTCGATGCTGCGCGGCAGATCGCCCATCGCTTTGCCGATGAGATCATCCTGCGGCTGGGTGGGACGCCGGGGATCGCCGAGACAAAGATTTATTACACCCACTCGGCAGGCGGCAACAAAGAGATCTGGGAGATGGACTACGACGGCGCGAACCAGCACGCGGTGACGCACCTCGACACGATCTCCATCTCGCCGCGGGTCTCGCCCGATAACAGCCGTCTGGCCTTCTCGTCGCTGGGCCGGGATGGCTTCCAGATCAGGATGTACTCGCTGCTGCTGGGGCGGGTGGTGGCGTTCCCGGTGACGGGCGGGACGAATGTGTCTCCGGCGTGGTCGCCCGATGGCACGAGCATCGCGTATTCCAGCTCGCGCTCGGGCGATCCGGAGATTTATATCTCGGACGTCGATGGCGGAAACACGCGCCGCATCACGAATTTCCGCGGCCCGGACGTCTCTCCGGTGTTCAATCCGCGGAGTGGCGCGCAGCTTGCGTGGATCAGCGGGCGCACCGGGCTGCCGCAGCTCTACATCATGGAGACGGACGGCTCCGGCGTGCAGCGCATGACGGACGGAGGCTACGCCACGTCGCCCTCCTGGTCGCCGAACGGGCAGTTTCTCGCATTTGCGTGGAACCGCAAGTATGGCCCCGGCGCACCCGGCGGACAGGATATCTACGTGATGGAGATCGCCACCAAGCGGTGGATCCAGCTGACGCACGACACCGGCCTATGCGACTTCCCGTCCTGGTCGCCGGACGGACGGCACATCGTCTTTGCCAGCTCGGCCGATTCCCGCGACCGGAACATGCGCCTTTTCACCATGCTGGCGGACGGCACCGAGCGCCACGCCCTGACCGGCACCGGCTCCGACATGCCCAACTGGAGTTGGAAATGATGCTTAACACCCGCCGCAGCAAGAACCGCGCCGCAGGCGCAGGAGTGAAGGAATGAAGCTGATCTTGAAGCAGGCGAATGGCGAAGGGTCTTCCCTTTGCCGCAGCACCATGGTGGTTCTTACGCTGGCCGGTCTGGCGCTCAGCGGATGCCACAAGAAGACGAGCGGCATCGATCCTTCGAGCCTGGGGCCGACGGATACGACCTCTGCCGAAGCCGCGCCTCCGGTTGCATCGCCGACCGCATCCCTGACCGCCGACCCGCTGGCAATCGACCTGGGCCAGACGGTGGTGCTGAACTGGCGCACGACGAATGCCTCGGTCGTGACCATCGACGGCATCGGCCAGGTCAACGTGAACGGTACGCAGACGGTGTCACCTTCGAACTCGACCAACTTCCACCTGGTGGCGAAGGGTGACGGCGGCACGGTTGAAGCCAACGTGCGGGTGACGGTGCGAATTCCGGAGACGGGGGTGCCGGCTGCGGCGGCAGCGAACTCCGGCGCGGAGAATACGGGTACGGTGACGGATGCCGAATTCCACGCCGCGGTGCAGGACCTGTTCTTCGACTACGACAGCTTCGATCTGCGGCCGGACGCCCAGACCAGTGCGTCGCAGGCCGCCTCCTTCATGGTGCAGCACCCCGATCTTCGCATTCTGATCGGCGGATACGCCGACGAACGCGGCTCGGCCGAGTACAACCTGGCGCTGGGCGAGAATCGCGCCAACGCCGCGAAGGCGGCACTGGTGAACGCCGGGGTGGCCGCGCCGCGCATCCGCGTGATCAGCTACGGCAAGGAGAAGCAGTTCTGCACGGAATCCAACGAGAGCTGCTGGCAGGAGAACCGGCGGGCGCAGTTCACCATCGATCGCTGAGCCCGCAGCAGCCGTTTGCCTTACCGCCCGGCGTGGCTAGAGCCGGGCGTATCTCTGACCCGAGCTACAAAATTCTCTCGAAAGCAGAGTCCGCCATGCGAAATCTCCGCCTTACCTCAGCCGTCCTGATTCTCTCCCTGGCAACGCCCGCCTTCGCCGGCACGAATAAGGACATGGTGCAGCTGCAGACGCAGATCCAGCAGCTGCAGGATGCCGTTGCCCGGCTGCAGCAGTCGAACGACGAGCGGATGGGCGTGCTGAAGGACCTGGTCCAGCAATCGGCGGACTCGGTGAACCGGCTGAGCGTCAACCTGGACGCGCTGCAGAAGCAGCTGGCGACGCAGCAGGCGACCGAAGGCACCAAGGTGGATACCGTCTCCGGCCAGGTGCAGGCGCTGAACGATTCGCTGGACGAGATGAAGGCGAGGATGAACCGGCTGGAGAAGATGCTCTCGGACGTGCAGGGTCAGACCCAGAGCATCAGCGCGGCGCTGCAGAACAATGCTGCGCCGGCGGGCCAAACTGCGGGGCAGGCGCCGGTCCAGCCGGCGACAACGGACCAGCCGGGCGCGCTGCCGCCGCCGGCTCCGCAATCTTCGTTCACCCAGCCGGCACCTCTCAGCGGGCGGCGCGACGCGCTTCCCGCGGCGGCAGCTTCGGCGCCGCCGGTCGAGGAGCTCTACAAGGCGGCTTACGCCGATTACATGGCCGCCAAGTACCCGATCGCCATCGCCGAGTTCGGCGACATCATCAAGAGCTATCCCGACGACTCGCTCGCGGGGAACTCCTTCTACTACCTGGGCGAGATCGACTATCGCGCCGGCAAGTACGCTGCGGCCGCGAAGAACTACGACAAGGTTCTGGAGCAGTTTCCGGGCTCGAACAAGATTCCGGCTTCGCACCTGCACAAGGGACAAGCACTGATTGCGATGAATCAGAATGAAGCCGGGGTGCGCGAGCTGCGCACGCTGATTCAGCGCTTCCCCACCAGCCCCGAGGCGACCCAGGCGCGCTCCAAGCTGAACGCCATGGGGGTTTCCATCCATCCGCGGTAGGTGAATTGGAATTGCCGATCGGACCAGAGCAAAGTCTTTGTTGCAGAGAAGCGGCGTTGAGCGGGAGTGCCCTGCCCTACGATCGAAGGAAAGTCACTCCAGTGTGGTGAGGCCGTTCCCGGGGGCTGCGCCCGCGGCTGCGATGTCGCGGGCCTTCGACCCGGGAACAAATGCAAGGAGCTTCTGACTCGGGACCCTAACGTGGTCGAGTGTTGGCGAGCGCGCGCAGGATGGTGCGGGTGTTCTTGTTCATCACCTGACGAAGGTACATGGTGATGGCGAACAGGAGCACAAGGAAGAACAGGTCGACGCGAAGCAGTGAGTGCAGGAGTCCTGCCAGGGTCGCGGGCGGGAACATCTGGAGGTGCATCCAGACAAAAGCGACGACGGCGAGGAGGACGAGCACGGCGACGATGACGCGGGAGGTGCGTTCGGAACGGTCGGCGTCGGCGAGGGCCTGCTGGACGAAGGCGAGTTCGGCGTTGATCTTTTCGGAGCTGGGCTGCTGTGATTCGGGACTCATGCTGGTTTCCTTTCAGAGGTAAGGTGCTTGCGAAGGGTGGTGACTCCGTAATGGAGGCGCGACTTAGCGGTGCCGATCGGAATGTCCAGGATGGCGGCACATGCTTCGAGGGAGAGGTCGTGCTGGTAGTGAAGCAGCAGGACGGCCCGGCTGGCGGGCGAGACGCGGTCGATCAATTCCATGAAGGCTTCGCCGGAGGGTTCGCCGAGACTGGGGTCTACGGTAGCGAGCCGCTGCGGGGGAGCATCGTCAAGGGGCTGCCAGCGGTGGGCGCGCTTAAGGTGGGAGAAGGCGATGCGCGAGGCGATCCGGAAGGTCCACGGCAGGAAGACCGCGGGCTCGCGCAGCGACTGGAGCTTGCGGAAGATCTGGAGCGACGTCTCCTGCAGGATGTCGTCGGCGAGCGCGGCGCCGACAAGGCGTACGATGTAGCGCCGCAACGGCGCGTAGCTGTCGCGGAAGAGTTGTTCCAGGGCGGTCCGATCGCCGGTCTGCGCGAGAAGGACGAGCAGGGTCTGGTCTGGCGCCGGGAACTCCTTCGCGTGAGAGCGGGTGTGCATGCCTGAGAGAGGTGCCGGGCGCGATCATAGTTCGGTTCTGCCGAAAAAATTCCTGCCGATCCATCCTGGGCGGAGCGGGGTGGGGCGTGCTGGCCGATCCCATTCCCCAGGTGTGATCGTTCGATTCGATCCGGTCCGGTCCGGCATCCAGTCGGGCGTCGAGTCCGGCGGTTCCGGTGCGATGCAAGGCCTGGTTCTGGTGCGAAAATGCGTGGTTCACGACAACAGGCTCTTATACCCGCATTCCGGCCAACAGATGTTCGACCTGAGCCATGTGCGCCGCTGTGGGCGCCAGCAGCGGAAGTCTGGGGCGTCCTCCATAGTAGGCGTTGAAGTCGCATCCATACTTCAACGCGCCGACTCCCGCTGCACCCTCAACCGCGGATGCCGCTCGCCGGACGCGCTCCTGCTTCTCCTCCGCGAGCGGCAGATCGCCATCGCGGAACGCCTGCCACACCTCGCAGCAGGCCTGCGGCGCGCATGCTGCGAGCCGCGGCACGCTTCCGGTGGCGCCAGCCTGCCAGGCTTCGAGCATGGTCGCGGTTGAGCCGGTGAGAATTTGAAAACCGACCCGCCTGGTGCGGGTCTTCAGGGCTGGTTGCGCCTCCAGCACGGCAACGCCGCCGAGGCTGCCGGAGGATGTTGGCTGGAGCATGCGGCGCGTGGCGGCCGCAAAGACAGTCGTGACCGTCACCTGCCGATGGATTGCGGCCGTGAGCGACCTCGACCGGCCGACTTGCCCGGCGGCGCCTACGGCGTCCACCATGCCGATCACATTGGGGTGCCCGGCCAGTTCTTCGATGGCGCCGGCGGGGAGCGTACGGGCCGGATGATCGAGCAGGACAAGCGGCAGCGCGGCTCCATCCGCGACCGCCCGCAGATAGGTCATGGCCTCGACCTCCATGGAGGGCTCTGCCGTGAGCAATGCGGGGCGCACCGCGACGGCATCGTAGCCGCACTCGGCCGCCGCCGCGGCCAACTGCAGCGTCGCGAAGACGCTCTCGCGGCCTACGCTGGCGATCAACACCTTTTCGCTGGCGGCCGATTCGCCCACCGTCCGCAGCACAGTCAGCGTCTCCTCGCCGGTAAGACCATCCGCCTCGCCGCATTCGCTCAGCACCAGAAACCCAGCCGCCGGGGTGCGGGAGTACCGCGCAACATTCGCAGCCAGCTTGCTCACGAACAGGCGCCCATCCGCGTGAAACGGGGTGGTTAACGGCAGAAAGATTCCTTCAAGCAGCATACCTTTCATTCTAAAGCGCGTTTCTCCTGTCGCCAGGTGCCCGACTCCAACTTACGAGTGCCGTTTGCACTGCTGGAAGACGGCACTGACTGGCGTGGATCCGGGTTACACCGGCGGGCGAAATACGCTCAAAGGGCACGGCCGGGATGCGACCTGCCGCGTACACCTCTTTCCAGATGCAAAGTGCTGCCCTGCTCCCGTATAACTGTTGGCATGCCCGTACAGTTTGCACGTCCGCAGGATAAGTCCGCCGGAGACCTGGGACGCGAAGCGATGTGGTTCGCCCTGCACACGCTGCTCGCAGTCTTCATCCTCGCCGTGATCGTCGCGGTGATTGCGCTGACCCGGCCGTCGATCGACAACAACGGCCCGAAGATTCTCTGTACCGTGCTGGCGCTGCTGGTGCCCATGGTGGTGGGATTCGTGATCGCCAAGGCGCGCCCGGACCCAGTCGCCGGGTACGTCTGGATCTCCGGCCTGATCACCTTTTCGATCGTGTGCGTCTGGGTGCTGGATCTCCCCACCGGACCCGGTTTGTGCGAGAACTGCGGCGCGGTGGAGAAGCTTTACCGCACCTTCTTCGACATCAACCACGGCTCCGGGCTGATGGGCGGGGACGGGCTGCTGGTGGGGACCTGGATTCCGCTGTCGATGATCGGCTATGCGATGGGCGCCAAGCTTGGGCTCGATTAAACAGCCGGGGCTGGATTAAGCAGATGCCGTTTGGCTTCGACAACTCTGGCCTTCGACCCGTTTCCGTTGAGTTGCAGCGGTGCTACAAACCGGAGATCGCCCGCTCGGCTACGGGACGACAGGAAGGCGACAGAGCCATGGACCACCTCTGAAGATAAACCGGTCCAGAAGCTGAGAGTGAGGCTCACGAGCCTCCAGCCGCAGACAGCCCTCTTGAGATGCACCACTCCGTCAGTTTTCTAATGCCTGCGGAAAAGACCGCCTCCGGTACGATCAGGCTGACGACCACACGATGAGCTCCGGCCATGGCGTAGAACGAAGCGGGATGAACCACCAGGCCGGCCTCCTGGACCAGCGTCTCGGCGAGTGACTTCGCCTGCGACCCCGAAGTCGACTCCGACGCCGCGTGCTGCGGGAGTTGCAGCACCGCGCTCCAGCCTGCTTGAACCGGAAGCCAGGAGAGGTGGGCAGCCGCAGCAAGCGCGGCAAGATTCGCGTGGATACGCTGCAGCAACTGCTGCTGGATGGCCTGGCGTCCCGCAAGCCAGGCGCCCAGCGCGTGCTGCGCCGGGGCGTTCATGGAGAGGAAGGTGTCGGCGATGACCTCCAGCCGGGCCAGCGCCTGGGTGCGCAGAGCCTCCGGGCCGAAGGCAGCCAGCCAACCGACCTTCATCTGCGGCAGCGCCGCGATCTTGGAGATTCCTGAAACGACAAAGGTCAGGCAGCGGTGCGGACCGGTCGCGAAGGAGCGGATGGGCTCAGTGAGCACGTAGTCGAGGAAGACCTCGTCGACGATCAAGGCGAGCGCGTGGCGCTCGCAGATGGCTTCGAGTTGCACGCGCTCCGCGGGCGCGGTGGCGTGGCCGGTCGGGTTATTGGGGTGGACGAGCAGGATCGCCCGGGTTCGGGAGGTGATTCTCCGCTCCAGTTCGGCCAGGTCAATCCACCATCCAAAGTCGTAGAACAACGGGTAGGGGCGCAGTTCCACGTCATCCAGCGCCGCCAGGAAGTCGAACAGCGGATAGCTGGGCTGTGCCACCAGCACGTGATCTCCCGGGTCGGCGAGCAGCCGGAAGAGAAAGCTGTAAGCCTCGCTTGTACTGGTCGTCAGGATGATGTGGGCCGGGTCGACCTTCGATCCGTGGTCAGCATAATAGCGCGCGACCGCCGCCCGCGCCGACGGAATCCCCCGAGGATCGGGATCGTAGGTGAGCGCCGCGCGGTTCTGCAGCGGGCTGAGGATCGCATCCGCGTCGAAGTCGAAGCCGCAGGCAGTCGGGTTCGACAGGGTAAGGTCGATCAGGGGACGGCCCTGCTCCTTCGCACTGCGGACTTCGGCGGAAAGTCCCGACTCTTCCAGGTTCCAGCCCGTGCGCGACGAGAACCCAGGCGTCATGATGTGATTGTAGACGCGGCGTCTCCAGCTAGAATCCTATGGTGGAAGCTCCAACGACAGGGTCCAATCCCACTGAGGCGGACACCCGGGCGAAGATCCAGGCGGTGCTGTTCGACTACGGCATGGTCTTGTCGGGCCCGGCAGATGCGGCTGCCTGGTCGCGCATGCTCGCAATCACCGGACTGGGGGACGAGCAGTTCCGCCCCGCCTATTGGGAGCCGCGCCATGCCTATGACCGCGGCACCTTCACCGGCGCGGAGTACTGGCGGGCCGCCGGCCGCTATGCCGGCGTGGAGTTCAGCGACCGCCAGGTCCAGGCGCTGCTCGCAGAGGACACTGCGCTGTGGACTCAGCCGAATCCGCCCATGATCGAGTGGGCGGCGAGGCTGCAATCCGCCGGCACACGCACCGGCATCCTCTCCAACCTGGGAGACGAGATGACGGCAGGCGTGCTGCGGCGCATGCCGTGGCTGGCAGGCTTCTACCATCGCACCTTTTCGCACACGTTGAAGCTGGCCAAGCCCGAGGTGGAGATCTACCATCATGCCGCGGCCGGCCTGGGCACGGCACCCGGGCACATCCTCTTTGTGGACGACCGCGCCGACAACTGCGCCGGCGCCCTGGCCGCAGGTATGCAGGTAATTCCTTACACCGGCCAGCCAGAGTTCGAGCAGGAGATGGAGCGCCGGGGGTGGGGCGGCTTGTGGCAAACGGGGCGCCTCGACGCGGATCGATCCTGACGCGGATCGTTCCTGATGCGGATCGTTCCTGATTCAGCCTCATTTTTCCCGAATCAGAACTAAGCACGGTACTTTCGCCATATTTTCGCTTGAAGGAAAGCTCCTGCCAGGCTGGAACGCGCGATATTGGACTTGACCGCCTGCGATTCCTCACGCGACGGTCGAGGACCCCGATGACCTCTCCGCGATCGATCATCGCGTTCTTGCGGATGCTGCCGCTGCTGATGGGCGCGCTCCTTTCGGCGCCAGCAGGCACCGCGCAAGGCGCGCCCGCGAATATCGACCAGCAGCTCGTCTTCGCCGGATTGCGCAGCGTGAACGCTCAAGGCATGATCGAGGCCGTCGTCACCGATGCGGCAGGCGACCTCTACCTGCTCTTCGACCAGGGAGACGGGGTGAGGCTGCTCGAGGTCGCGAATGACGGCAGCGTGATCAAGGCGCAGGCGATGCTGGGAGCCAAAGGCGATTCGGGCGCGGGCCTGGCCATCGATCCGGGCGGCAACCTTTACGTCAGCGGAACGGCGACCTCCGGGACGCTTCAGGCGACGGCCGGCGCTGCCATCGGCGCGGCCACTCCGGGCACGATCAACTCCTTCGTCGCCAAGTTTGACGCGAATCTGAACGAACTCTTCCTCACCTTTGCGGGAGGAAGCAGGATTGTCGCGTCCTCCATCGCAGCCAGCGGTGATGCGGTCTTCGTCAGCGGCATCACCTATGGTTCCGACCTGCCGGTCACGCCCGACGCCATCGAGCAGGCATCGGCGTTCGGTAGTGTGCAGAACGGCTTCGTCGAGAAGTTCTCAGCGGACGGCACGACCCTCGAATATGCAACCTACATCACCGGCGCGCTGGGCGACACCACACCCACCGGCATCGCGGTCGATGCCGGCGACGATGCCTGGCTGGTGGGCTCGACCAGCGCCTCGGGCTTTGCCACGGTCGCGGCTATCGTGCCGGAGACTCTCTCCACACCCTCAGGATTCCTGATGCGCCTCACGCCTGCCGGCGACGGAATCGTCTTCTCTACCTTCGTTCCCGGCCCTGGCCTGAGCTCCGTCTCGCTCGACTCCACCGGGGAAGTCCTGTTGGTTTCAGGCGCGGTTGCGCTGGGTCAGTTTCCGGTCGATACGGTCTACGGGACGCTCGTTCCCACGCAATATCAGGTCCTGCTGCAGATGCCGTTGGACGGCAGCCGAGTGCTCAGCGGGTCGGTGATCGCGCCGGGATCTCAGTCGGTGGTGACTGCCGCGCCCACCGGAGGCGCCTGGATCGGGGGCGACTTCAGCCCAGCGTCCGCCCCCTTGCTTGCGCAGCCGGCGCTGGCGACGCTCGGCACCGGCTATGCGGCCCATGTCACAGCCGCAGGCGCGGTCGATCAGACCGTCCGCGCGGGTGGCCTAGCCGACCAGAACCAGACCTTCGCGGGCGTTCCCGTGCTGCTGGAAGGCTTGGCGGCGGACGCTGCGGGAGACTTGTTTCTGGGCGGCGCTGCGCAGCCGTATGCCAGCGTCAGCCTGCTGGCGGCAGCCACGTTCGACCTGCCGCTGCGCAGTGTGCCCACCGCGGCGCTTCCGTCTTCGATCGCCAGCACCGAAATGGCCGCATCGGACTGCGGCAAGAGCCAGTGCGCCGGGTCGGGCGGATACCTGGCCAAGATCAGCACCGCTGCGGCTGCGCCTGCGCTGACCTTCTCGCTGGGCGATCTGCCGTTTGTGGTGCTGCGGAACCTTGGTTCGGCGGCTGCGGCCGGATTGCAGCTGACCACCTCCGCCGGAACCCTCAGCACGACGTGCAGCGGCATGCTCGGCCCCGGCGCGGAGTGCGATCTCCTGCTCTCGGGCGGGCAGGCTGGAACGCTCACGGCGTCGACCACCAGCGGAATGGCGGAGGTTGCCGCATTTCCCGCTTACACGGCAAATCCGCCTGCGAGCAGCGTCGTCTTCGCGCCGAAAGAACTCGACTTTGGCGTCCAGACCGCGGCCAGCCAACCTGCCGTGAAGACCGTTGCCCTGACTAATCTCGGATCGGCGTCCGAGACCTTGCTCGCCGGCATCCTGCTGTCGCCGGAGAGCACCAGCCCATTCGCTCCAGGCGCAAGCGATTGTGCGCTCGGCAGCCCGGCTAACACCATTCAATTGGCTGCCGGGGCAGATTGCCACATCAGCGTCGACTTCACCGCGTCCGCGTCATCGCTCAACGACGGCTTCCAGCAGGGCGCATTGACGATCGGCGCAGCCCAGGTGCTGCTCACCGGGTACACCCAGGCAGCAACGCTCAGCGTATCCGCCAGCGAGATCGACTTTGGCAAGGAATTTCAAGGTGGAATCATCCTTCCGCGCTACCTGTTCCTGTCGAACAGCTCCGTCTCTCCCGTGCCGCACGCCTCGGTCAGTCTCCCGCAGACTTCGCCCTTCACGGTGATCGACGGGTGTCCGGCCATGCTGGCAGCGGCCTCGAACTGCCGGATTGAGATCGACTATGAGTCCGCAGCTCCGCCCGCCGACGATTCGGCAACGTTGACGCTCGACCAGGGAATCTCGGTGCTGTTAACCGGCGCGACCGAGCCGCCGCTGGACCTCGGAGGGAGCACTGTGAATCCCGCCCTGAACGTTTCCCCGTCCGCCATCACCTTTGGCAGCGGGGTCGCGGTGACCGGGGTTTCGACTGCGACGCAGACTGTGGGCATCACCAACGCCGGCGACTCGGCCTTTTCCCTCTCGGTCGCTTTAAGCGGCGACTTCACCAGCATCAGCAGCTGCCCGTCGACGCTCGCCGCCGGAGCCACCTGCGCCGTGGCCCTCCAGTTTGCGCCATCGCAACCTGGCAACCGGCAGGGATTGCTGGCGGTGACCGCGGGAGCCGGTACTCCGGCAGTCGACGTCGCGCTCAGCGGAACGGGCACTCCCATTCTCGCCGCGAATAATGGCGTCCTCGCCGCCGGAGCAGTTCCCATAGGCCAGCCGCTGGTTCAGTTCTTCAAGATCACGCAGCCGTTTGCCAGCCTCGCTGCGTCGGTCACCGGACCCTTCCGGGTGACCCTGATTGAAGATGCGGGCTTCGGCCCCGGCAATCCGCCCAGTTCAGACTTCGTGCCAAGCGGCGAGGGCAGTTGCCACAACTGCTGGGTCGCGGTTCGCTTCCAACCGGTTGCCGCCGGTGCCCAGAACGGAACGCTAACCCTCGCATCAACTCCTCAGGGTCTTCCCTATGTTCTGCAGCTGGTTGGCTCGGGGCTGGCGACGAGCGGTCTGATCGTGACTCCCAGCGTTCAGGATTTCGGAGCCATTCCGCTCCACAGCGAGAGCGGAGCTGTGATCTTCTCGCTCACCAATGAGGTCAGCGGCGGTGCCGCGATTACTGTCAGCGCCCCCTCTGCAAGCGGCGCATTTCAGCTTCCATCGCTGCCGGGAGGTGGCTCTCCGTGCGCGGGGAGTCTGGCCTTCGGCGCCACCTGCTCGCTTGCGGTTGCGTTTGCCCCCACTTCGGTCGGTCCTCAAACCGGCTCGCTTACCTTGACCACCTCGGCCGGAACCGCTTCTGCTTCGCTCTCTGGCACCGGCACGCCCGACCCGGGAGTTGCCATTGCGCCGCTCGCTCTGAACTTTGTCAACGGCGCGGGGGGCAGCGCGACAGTTCAGAACGTCATGATCACGAACACCGGCCCAGTGACCGTTCAGGTCGGGACATCAACTCACGCAACCCCTCACTTCATCGCCACGACCAACTGTGGCGCTCTCGCTCCGGCGGCGAGTTGCAGCATTCGAGCCGAGTTCGTGCCGGCGGGGACATTGGCATCGGACACACTGCTGATCCCGGTTACCGCTCCCGGCTCCAACGGAACTCCGCAAACCTCGATCTATCCGGTCACACTCACCGGCAGCTATACGAGTGGCGGCGCCGAGCTCGGGATCTCTCCTGCCATGGTCAACTTCGGTCCGACCGCGGCGGCAACTCTCGGCCAGCTTCGCCAGTTCACCGTCAGCAACCTCACTGCCCAGGCGCTGCAACTCTCCACGTCGCTTCCGCGCAACTACTCCCTGGCCGGAGCTC
>CAJCHN010000107.1 GCA_903970285.1 Rhodanobacteraceae bacterium
GTGCTGCCGGCGTTTGCCCTCGGCATCGTCGAGGGGGCCATCCTGAGCCGCTACGTGCGGGCCACGGTGACCGACCAGCTCCGATCCGACTACCTGCGCACGGCCCGAGCCAAAGGCCTGGGTGTCGGTCAGGCCCTGCGCCGCCACGGTCTGCGCAACGCCCTGATCCCCCTCGTCACCGTCGTCGGCCTCGAGCTGGCCGGGCTGGTCGTCGGGGCCATCGTGGTGGAGAACGTCTTCAACCTGCCCGGCCTCGGACTGGTCCTGCTCAGCTCGGTCAACAACCGCGACCTGCTCACCGTGCAGGACATCACCATGCTGGTGGGCAAGGCGGACTGGGCAGAGCTGCGGCGCCTGTATGACCTGTCTGAGCGGGTGGTACTGTTCCTGATTCCGGTGGTCAGTATTGGCAGCCTGTTGATGTGCCCGTTTCTGTTCACGGTCTGGCTGCACAAGCGCGGCATCTACAACCCTGAACTCTGCACTCTGATGGCGATCGTCTCCGCCGTGCTTGGCATCAAGGAGCACAAGACGCAGTTCCAGTCTTCCAGCAACAAGCATGAGGACCTTTCCGTTTACATCCTGTGCGGGTACGCCATGATGCTGACCCTCTCGATCGCTACCATGCACTGGTTCGGCCTCGCCGGGTTCATCATCACCTGGCTCATCTGGGAGATGATTCAGACGCGCTTCGTGCTGGGTCTGAACGAGCGGCTGTTTCCGCCCGAATACCGCATCGCCACGCATCCCATCCTGCGTCTCGTCGTCTTCATGACGGTCGCATTCGCGTTGTCCATCTATCCGGCGTATCGCGAAGCCACCTGGAACCTGGTGTGGGTGGTGGCCTGTGCGGTTGGCGTCACCGGCATCTTCGGCATTGCGGCGTACTTTGTCTTCGATGTGGATGAGATCCGCGTTCTGCTGACGAACCGCTTCCGCAACCGCCTTGCCGCCCGGGCGAGCGCGACCTGAGGTCCGAAGGAGCAAATCTCGTGTCGCTGTGGAGTTGCAAAGTTCAGAGAGTGCCGTTTTCTTCGATAAGGACGGCGTCGACCGCGAAGCCGCCCCGCGAAACCCGCAGGAGATTTGTATAGGAGCGGACTTGAGTAAGTGGCTGCTGTTTTGCGGTCGGGTTCTTGCACGCCTCCAACGATGGCCGGCAGCCGTCACGGCGATCTATCTTGCCGGACCATTTGAACGTCTGACCAGCCTCCAGAAAGGCCAACTTCTGTACGCCGTTCTGCTCAGCAATCACTCGATTGTGACCCGTTGCATCTATGTGCGGCTGCTGCGGCGCGAGCTTGACCGGACGGCCGACGACAACTTCTGGCTGGCCGCGATGGCGCAGCGGCTGGACCGGCCGCGGCTGGCCGCCGCGATCTATCGCAGAACTGGGCAGCAGAACCACACGAAGGAAGAGTTGGCGGTGGCCAGGGCAATGGCCGGGCTCACCGAGTCGATCGTGTCGGGCAGCATCTACAAGGAAGTGTCCGCGTCCGTCGATGCGCTCAAGCTCATGCCCGGCGAGGAGGTGGTCGTGGTCCCCGCCGGAAGCAATTATCTGCCGCTGTTCGAACTCTGGCTGGAGCAGGCGAAGCGCCACCTGCGCGGCCGCATCCTCGGGCTGGCGCTGGATGCAGGCGCCTCCGCGAAGCTCGGCAGCAGCCTCAACGGCAGTGTGATCGACCTCTCGCCGTACTTCGTCTTCGACGTCGACGGCCAGATTCACGAGCGTGCGCGTAATGGCCTGTGGATACTGCGCGTGCTGGTACTGCGCGAACTGGTCAGCCGCGGTCACCGGGTCGTCTCGCTCGACCTGGATGCCGTGGTGTTCAGCGACCTGCAGGCGATGCTGGATGGCTTTCCCGAGGCCGATTTGGTTGCACAGCAGGACTACTCGATCCCCATGGAGGTGGCGCGGAAGCTTGGCTTCGTTCTCTGCTGCGGCTTCATGGTGCTTCGGCCGACCGATGCGACCAAAGCGTTTCTCGATCGCTACGCGGAGCGCACGATGGTGGAGCTCGACGATCAGCTGGCAATCAACCACATGCTCGCGGCGGCGGGAGTCACCGAGCGAGTCACGACCGCGAACTACTTCACCTTTCGATCAAACGGCGTCATCATCCTGTGCCCGGACAAGTCGCTGGTATCGCGCGATATAGGGCACGGCAGCGTCGTGCGCCACTTTCAACAACATGGCCAGACCATCGCCGAGCTGCGTGCTCAACTGGGCCTGCAACCCGCCGATTTCACCGGGGCTTCGTCTGACCGCTAAACTGTCTGCGGAGAACATTCAGATGGTGCGAAGGATGATTGGCTGGCGGTTCCATTTTGGGCTCGTGGTGTTGACTGGATGCGGCCTTGCCGCAGCGCAGGCACCGGTCACACTCACCGTCGACCTGCGCGATGCTCCAAAAAAAATTCTTCACGCCAAGGAAGAGATCGCCGTGGTGCCTGGAGCGAACACTCTCGTCTACCCGAAGTGGATTCCCGGCGAGCACATGCCCAGCGGGCCTATCGACGGTCTGGCGGGCTTCTTCATCACCGCCAACGGCATGCCTGTGAAGTGGGAGCGCGACCCGATCGACATGTTCGCATTTCACTTCAACGTACCTTCGGGAGTGAGCTCGGTCGAGGTCAGCATGGACTTCCTGGCGACGCCAAACGGCGGCAGCTTCACGGCTGGTGGCTCAACCAGCGCCAATCTGGCCATGCTGAGTTGGAACACGCTGGTGCTCTATCCGCAGGGGGCGCGGTCGGCGGACGTGATGGTGACGCCGTCGGTGATGCTGCCGGCGGGCTGGCGTTACGGCACGGCGCTCGAGCCCTCCGGAACAGCGGCTGGCGAGAGCATCGGCTTCAAGACGGTCTCGCTCGAACAGCTCATCGATTCGCCTGTGCTCACAGGCCGCTTCTTCCGCGAAGTGCCGCTCGCTCCCGAAGTCACGCCGAAGCACTTCCTCGATATGGCCGCGGATGGTCCGGAGGACCTCGGGCTCTCGCAGGAGCATATCGATCAGTTCTCCGCTCTGGTGCGCCAGACCGGGTTCCTCTTCCGCTCGCGTCACTACAACAGCTATCACTTCCTGGTTACGCTCTCTGACCAGGTGCTGCACTTTGGGTTGGAGCACCACCAGTCGTCCGATGATCGCGTCGAGCCTACCGAGTTTATTTCCGACGACAAGTTCATCCTGGACGGGCTGCTGCTGCCGCATGAATTTACCCATAGCTGGAACGGCAAGTACCGCCGCCCCATCGGCCTTGCGACCCCCAACTACCAGGATCCGATGATCGGCGACGGGCTGTGGGTGTACGAAGGCCTGACCGAGTATCTGGGCGATGTGCTTGCCGTGCGTTGCGGCATCTGGACGCCGCAACAGTATCGCGATCGCCTGGCCGGAGTGGCCGCCGTCTATAACCATCGCCCCGGCCGCACCTGGCGAGACCTGCAGGATACGGCGCGCATGGCGCAGATTCTCTACAACACCGGCGGGCCTTTTGATAACTGGCGCCGCGGCACCGACTTCTACGATGAGGGCGAACTTATCTGGCTGGATGTCGACACCATCATCCGCAAGCTCAGCAACGGTAAGAAGAGCCTGAACGACTTCACCGCCGCCTTCCATGGCCTGAACGGGAACACCGGCCCGATCGTGGTGCCGTACACCTTTGAAGATGTGGTCGCCGGGCTGAACGGGGTGGTGCCGAACGACTGGGCCGGCTTCCTGCGCTTCCGCCTGGATACGAATCGTGCGGAAGCGCCGCTGGGTGGTCTGGAGAATGGCGGTTGGAGGCTGGTGTACAAGGACAAGCCGAACGCCTGGAGCGCGCTCGAAGAAGAGGAAGCGGGCACGGTCGACTTCTGGTATTCGCTTGGATTACACGTGGGCCCTCAAGGCACGATCGGCGACGTGCTGCACGATGGCATCGCCGACAAGGCGGGCTTCGGTCCGGGCATGAAGATCGTCGCGGTCAACGGACGAGCGTTCGATCCCGAAGTGCTGAGCGCAGCGGTGCGCGACGCGAAGACAGCGCCCGAGCCCATCGAGTTCATCGTGGAGAACACCGGCTTCTACAAAGTGCTCAAGGTCGACTACCACGAGGGTGAGCGTTACCCCGTGCTTGAACGAGTCAGCGGGACGCCGGATCGGCTGGACGACATTCTTAAGCCCATGGCTAAGTAGTTCGTGTCTCCTTATCCCGCTCCCTGGGAGAGGGTTGATCGCTACGACACTCGTTCAAAAGGCTGAGGCAGATTCGATCTCTCGGCGTATTCGTGGTGCGCGATTTCCGCATATCGTCGGAATCATTCCGCTGCTCGATGTCGATCCATAACCGTCCAGAATTTTTCTGGACGTCCCGCAGCGTTGCATTCCTGGAGAGTCTCGTCCCATGCGCCTCAGTGTCCTGCTCGCCTTCGCCCTAACTTTCGCTCCCACCGCGTTGTCCGCGCAAAGCAGCTTCTTCCAGAACTGGGAAGACCGGGTCCGCGCTACCTCCGCCAAGCAGCCGGTCTGGCCGATCCCGGTGATCGCACCCTCCTCGCAGCTTGTGCAGCTTTTGCGTTTCGATGTCCTGCGCCAGATCACTCCGACACACTTCGCCACCGTCAACATCGACAACGGGAAGGGGCTCAACCTTATTCCCTACCGCGACACTGAGATCGACATTACCCTGCCGCCGCTGATCCTGCATGACAACGCGAAGGTCGTCGACGGAGCCGGAGATTTCTCCGTCGTCTACAAGTATCGCCCGTTCAAATCGCCCTCCGAAGCGCACAACTATTCTCTTGGCGGCCAGGTTCTCTTCACGGTTCCCACCGGCAGCTACAAGAACGGCACCGCCGTCTCCACCTTTCAGCCGACGGTGATGGGCGGGAAAGGCTACAAGCGCTTCAGCCTGCAATCCGCGATCGGAGGCGTGCTCCCCAACAGCTCCGTCACCCAGATCGGCCGCACGATCGCGTGGAACACCACGGCACAATATCAGGTCGGAAAGATCTTTTTTCCTGAAATCGAATCGAATGCGGCCTTCTATCACCTTGGTCCCAATAACGGGAAAAGCCAGAACTTCGTCTCGCCCGGCCTCATGATCAGCAAGTTCAAGTTCCGCAAAGATACCCGCAACCGCAATGCCCTCATTCTGGGAGGCGCGTTTCAGATCGCGACATCCCAGTACCACGCCTACAACCACGCCATCGTCTTTACCAGCCGGCTCGCCTTCTAGGAGCAAATTTCCTCCTGCTGAGGCGTTGCAAAGTGATCGAGTGCCGTTTTCCTGTCAGAAAGGCATGAGCAGCGAAGTCGACCTCTACACTCACAGGGAATTTGCCCCAGCCGATGGAGTCCATCGATGAAAGTTGCTTGGCCTTCCCATAGAAGAACCTTTATTGGCCTATCTGCTCTGACCTGAATCTGACCTGAAAGCCAGAACTGCCCTAGAATCGGCAGAAGCACCATTCTGCCGATTTCAGCCGCTGCGAGCGTGACCTCGACGACGCTTCAATAACGGCGTTCCGGCTTGACAGGAGGGTTCCTTGGCGCACGCAAACTTCAATAGACTCCGCGTCCTCTCGCTCGAGTCACGCCGCGCAAAAGAGATCGACAAGCTCATCCGCACCTACGGAGGGCAGCCGACTGTCGTGCCCGCCATGCGCGAGATCGGCCTTGACTCCAACCAGCACGTCTTCGAGTTCGCGGAAACCCTGCTCGCGGGTGGGATCGATGTCATCATCTTCATGACCGGCGTCGGCGTCCGTGCCATGATCGACATCATCTCCACGCGCTGTGACCGCGAGCAATTTCTTGAAGCCCTCCGGCGCACCACCGTGATAGCCAGAGGACCCAAGCCCGGCAGCGCGCTCCGCGAGCTGAAGATCCCCATCGCCATCACCGCCGACGAGCCCAGCACCTGGCGCGAACTGCTGACGGCGGTCGACCAGGCCTGCGGCCCCTCGCTGGCTCACCTGCGGGTCGCCATCCAGGAATATGGAGCGACCAACCCAGAACTGATTTCCGAGCTCAGCCGGCGCGCGCTCTGGCTGACGAGGGTGCCTGTCTACCAGTGGGCGCTTCCTCTCGATCTGGAACCGCTCCAAGAGACGATTGGATCCATTCTGCGGGGACGTTTCGACGTCATCCTCTTCATGACCGCGGTGCAGGTCATCCACCTCTTCCAGGTGGCCGAGCAGATGGGCGTGGCCAGCCAGCTTGCTGCCGCGCTGCAGCATATGGTCGTCCTTTCCATCGGTCCCACGACCTCCGAAGAGCTGGTGCACTACGGCATCCAGCCTGACTTCGAGCCGTCCCGCCCGAAGATGGGATACCTGGTGAACGAAGCCGCCCAGTATGCCCACAAGCTTCTCGCGCAAAAGCCGAAGGGCCGCACCGCCGCCATGGCCGGAGCTTCAACCGGGCAGTCCCGCTTCGAGCAGCCCGGGCTCATCCGCAGAGTCGCCCCGTCCACTCCTGCCATGGCCGGCTTTCGCGACGGCCTTACTCAGATGGACTTTCTGCACGAGATCTCCAGCCGTTTCGCCGCCGCCGATCCGCTGCACCTGGTGCTCGATCGCATTGTCGCCTTCATCGCAAGCATCATTCCCTGCGACTCATGCTTCCTCTACGTTCTCGAAACCGGCAAAGAAGCAGGCAGAGAGGTGGAAAAGCTGGTTTTGCGCGCCTCCAAGGTTCCCCACGCCGACCTCGTCGATCACGTCAACCTCGAGATCGGCCAGGGCGTGATCGGATGGGTTGCCAGGCACCGTCAGCCCGTCGCCCTCGCCTCCAGGGCCTCGGAGGATCCGCGCTTCAAAGCCTTTAGAAATATTCCGGAGGATGTCTTCGAAGCCATGCTCTGCACACCAATCCTGTGCGCCGGCAGGGTGATCGGCGTCATCAACCTGCAGCACCGGCTCTCCTACCACCATACCCATGAGGAGGTTCGGCTGCTCTCCACGCTCGGCTTCCTGATCGGCGCCGAGATCGAACGCGCCCGCCTCGAAACTGAAAACGCTCAGCTTCAGACGAGGCTTGAGACCCGCAAGGTAGTTGACCGCGCCAAGAATATTCTGCAGCGCGATCTTGCGCTGACCGAGGAAGAGGCGTACCAGCGCATGCAGCGCGAATCCCGCCAGCGCCGCAAGTCCATGCGGGAGATCGCCGACGCCATCCTGCTTTCGGACGACCTCCGCCAAAGCCAGTATCAGGACCAGCAGCGCTCTCGCACCTCCGCCGCGTCGTAGAGCGATGTCGTGGAGCGACACCGCAGCTGTGGCGAAGCTCAGGACGCCAGCTTTGCTCCCCGCGGAATTGTCCCCTGGTCCTTCATCCGTTTCTCCGCGGCTGCCGCCTCAATCTCGGAGTTGATCTCCGCTCCCGTCAGCAGCATCAGCCCTGTGATGTAGAACCACGTCAGCAGGATGATCACCGCGCCCAGCGATCCGTACGTCACCGTGTAACTGTTGTAGAAATGCAGATACACCCGGAGCGCAATGGAAGCCAGAATCCAGCACGCCACGCCGATCGCAGATCCCGGCGTCAGGTAGCGCCAGCGTTTGTTCTGCAAGGCCGGGGCGAAGTAGTAGATGACCGCAAAGAGAAGGACGATCAGCGCCAGCCCCACCACGTCGAAGACCAGGTGAATGGCGATGCCGCATCCTATCCCCAGCCGGGCGGAAGGTATCCGTTCGCGCACCAGGTGCGAAAGCAGCGTTCCCGCCAGCATGGAGCCGAGCGTCGCCACCGTCAGCATCGCCAGCAGCACCGTCACCACCATCGCCGAGCCTCGAGCCTTCCAGTAGGGACGAGTCTCTTTCACCTTGTAGACCCGGTTGAGCGTGTCCTGGATCGCCGAAAAGCCCACGGAGGCCGACCAGATCGCCGCCGCCAGCCCGAACGTCACCTTGCCGCTGCTGGAGTGCTGCGCGGTCTGGTTGAAAGTGTCCAGCACCATGCCCAGCGCGTCGTGCGGCACCACCACCGAGAGGTAGTTCAGCAGTTTTACGTAAATATCACCCGCGGACCTGGCAAAAAGGCCCACGATGGAAGAAACGCAGATCAGCGCCGGAAACAGAGCAAACAAAAAGTAGTAGCCCAGCTCCGCCGCCCTGGACAACAAGTAGTCTTCAGTGAAAGAGTTCGCCGTGCGCTTTAGAACCGTCGCCACCGGCACGCCTTGGAAATCCCACAGCGAGTGCAGCGGCGAGGTGGAGACATAGTCCCAGACCCGCTGCGCCGCGGATTCCGCGGAATAGCCCTCGGTGTAGCGGGTTCCTGAGCGCGGGCTGCGGCGGCGTTCCGGCGGATCAGGAGACGTAGCGTTGTCAGCGCGAAGGGAATCAGGCATGCACAACTCTCCGGCATCGGCCCCAGAAGCACCCAGGCAGAATTGGTTTCAACGTTCGAAGATAACGATTGCGGCTGACGAGATAGATGCCGAATCCGCTGCAAATGGAGATCGCTATGCTGCAGATGCTTCTAATTCAGGTTTCCTGCATCAACAAGGTATGAGCGCTTTGCGCATGCACCGCCCTTTCGTCCTCACGAAGCTCGGCCAGGTGACCAAAGTCGCCTGGGAAAGTCACCAGAATCCAATCAGGGGAGTCTCGCGCAAGCCCGTTCCGATCGCCGACGGGGAGCTCGGCATCATGTTCCAGGGACATTCCTCCTTTCTGCTGCAGTTTGGAACGCCCGCCGGCGCGACCAACGTCCTCATCGATCCCGTCTTCGCCACCCGCCTCGTTGTCCTGCGCCGCCAGCGTAAGCCCGGCGTGCGCGTCGAAGACCTTCCCCCGATCGACGTAGTGCTGCTCACCCATGCGCACATGGACCATCTCAACCGGCCCACGCTGCGCCGGGTGGTTCGCGCCACCCGCGCGGCCACCGGGTGCGCTCCCATCGCCATCGTTCCGCACGGTGTTGAGGACCTGGTCGCCACGTTGGGCTTCTCCGAGGTCCGCTCCCTGAAGTGGTGGCAACAGACCGATGCGGCCGGTCTCCGCATCACCCTCACCCCGGCGAAGCACTGGGGCGCGCGCATGTTCTCCGACACTCACCGCCTGTTCGGCGGCTACGTACTTGAAGACGCCTCGGGTCACCGCCTCTACCATTCCGGCGACACCGCCTACTTCAGCGGTTTTACAGAGATCAAGCATCGGCTCGGCCCGCAGATTGCGCTGCTGCCCATCGGCGCCTACTTCCCGGATAGCTACCGAGCTGTTCACACCAGCCCTGAAGAAGCTCTGCAGGCTTTCGTCGATCTCGGCGCCGACGCAATGATTCCCATGCACTTCGGCACCTTTCCGCTCGGTCGTGAACCGATGGAGGAGCCGCCGGTCCGCCTGCTCGAGGACGCCCGCCGCCGCGGGCTCGAAGATCGCGTCCACATCCTCGAAGAGGGCGAAACTATGGTCGTCCCACCGATTTCGCTGTAGCGCCAGGATTTCCGCTCGCCAGGAAAAAGCGCGGCGCAAGGTCCTTTCCTGCGACGTAGCGCATCCAAACGTTCATGACTACCGCAGCCGCAATCTCTAAATCCTTCGGACTTGGCGGTGACCTCGAAATCAACCGCCTGGGCTTCGGCGCCATGCGCATCGTCGGCGAAGGCGTCTGGGGCGAACCCAAAGATCCTGAAAATTCCCGCAAGGTCCTTCGACGCGCTGTGGAGCTCGGCGTCAACTTCATCGACACCGCCGATGCTTACGGCCCGGATGTCTCCGAGCGCCTGATCGGCGAGGCTCTCACCCCTTACAGAGATGGCGTCATGATCGCGACCAAGGGCGGCCTGACGCGCCAGGGACCCGGAAAGTGGCAGCCGGTCGGCCGCCCCGAGTACCTGACGCAGCAGGTCGAGATGAGCCTTCGACTGCTGAAGCTCGAACGGCTCGACCTCTGGCAGCTTCACCGCATCGACCCGAAAACGCCGGTCGAGGAGTCGCTCGGCGCCATCAAGGAGCTCCAGCAGCAGGGCAAGATCCGCCACGTCGGCCTCTCCGAGGTCAAAGTTCCGGAGATCGAACAGGCTCGCAAGGTCATTGACATCGTCAGCGTGCAGAACAAGTACAACATCGGCGATCGTGCGCACGAGGATGTGGTCGAGTACTGCACGAAGCACGACATCGCCTTCATCCCGTGGTTCCCCGTGGCTGCCGGCGAGCTCGCCAGGCCCGGCGGCAAGCTGGACAAGGTGGCGAAGGCGCATGACGCGACGGTGTCGCAGCTTTCGCTGGCGTGGCTGCTGCACCACTCGCCGGTGATTCTGCCGATTCCGGGAACGTCCTCGATCGAGCACCTGGAAGAAAACATCAGGTCGCAGGACGTTTCGCTCAGCGACGACGAGTGGGCTGAGATCGAAGCCGCCGCGAAGTAAATGGCAACCGCATTTCGATTCCGCTTGAGCGCGTTTACTTGAGCGCGTTACGCATTAGCAGACCCACCTCAGATGGCTTGCCTGTCTGAGGTGGGTACCGTGCTCCATTCGCATCCTTTATGAATCGCCGTGAATTCACCACCGCCGCCGCCGCCTTCAGCTGCGCTCCCATGCCCTCAGACGCCAGTGTCGAAGTCTTCTTGCTGAGGCGCAAGGGCTGGATGCCAAACAACGATCGCCTTCCCGTGATCCTCTATCGCGGCGTGCTCGACGCGAAGGCAGCGGATCCAGCCTCCGCCTGCGAAGCTCTCTTCACCCGCAATGGCTGGCCGCCGCAGTGGCGCAACGGCGTCTACACCTTCCACCACTACCACTCGACCGCGCACGAGGTTCTCGGCTTTGTTGCCGGCTCCGCTCGCCTTGTGCTTGGCGGCGAAGGTGGACGCGAGCTCAGCGTGAACGCGGGCGACGTGGTCCTGCTTCCGACCGGCACCGGCCACTGCGAACTCTCAAAGACTCCTGGTTTTCTTGTCATCGGCGCTTACCCCGCCGGCCAGCAATGGGACATCTGCCGCGAAGCTCCCGATTCCGCCGCCATCGCCCGCATGGAGCAGCTTCCCTTCCCTGCTTCGGACCCGGTCCATGGCCCCGGCGGTCCGCTCAACCAGCATTGGCACGCGTGATGTGGACTATGCTCAACCTATGAAGATCTCTGCCCGCAACCAGCTCAAAGGCATCGTCGAGACCGTCGATCTCGGCGTCATCACCGCGAAGGTCGGCGTACGTGTCGGCGAAAACCTCATCGAGTCGGTCATCACCCGTCAAAGCGTCGAAGAACTCGGAATCCAGGTTGGCGGCGACGTCGTCGTCGTCATGAAATCCACAGAAGTAATGCTGATGGTGGAGTAAACCTATGTCGATTCTGGTTGCCGCCCTGCTCTCGGTCCTCCCGCTCGCCCAAAGCCTCGCGCTCGGCCAGAGTCAGGCACCCGCTGAAACGCCCGTCAAGAACACGATTGACCCCCCGAACGCGAAGGTGGTCTATCGCACCCGCGGAGAAGGCGTGCAAATCTATCTCTGCGCGCAGCAGCGAGATGGCATGCAGTGGGTACTGAAAGGTCCGGCCGCCACCCTCACCGACGCTGCCACCGGGGCGCAGGTGGGCAGGCACGGCGACGGACCTCAGTGGACCTGGAGCGACGGCAGCGCCGTCCGCGGCCACATCATCGGCCGCCGCGCCGCCCCGGATCCAGCCAACATCCCCTGGCTGCTGCTCGCCACCGATCCGTTCCCCGGCCTCAACGGACCGTTCGACAAGCCGGGCGCGCTGGACCACATCCAGTTCGTCCAGCGTTCGGACACGCACGGTGGCCTGGCTCCTACCGCCGGCTGCGACGCGGCCCACATCGGCGACGCGCAATCCGTTCCGTATTCCGCCACCTACACCTTCTACACGCGGACGGACTGAGCACAGCCGAAAACGGGCAGGAGTGCTTTGGGGCACGGTCAGCGGAGCGCTCTTCACCGACGTCGAGGAGGGCAACGGTGCAGGCGTGCACGTGCTGTTGGCTCAGCCTGCTAAACTAGAAGACAGCGCGCAATTCGCCTTTTCGGCCCCCACTGAAGCGCACAAAGTCTGCAACAAAGAATAGGACGTACACCTCGCCGTGAGTACCACGCCAACCCTCCGCCAGTCCGCTCAAGCTATTCGCAATATCGCCATCATCGCCCACGTCGACCACGGCAAGACCACCCTGGTCGATGCCATGCTGCGCCAGTCCGGAACCTTCCGCTCGAACGAAGCGGTTGCCGAGCGCGTCATGGACTCGAACGACCTTGAAAAAGAGCGTGGCATCACCATCCTCGCCAAGAACACCGCCATCCAGTATCACGACTCGAAGATCAATATCGTCGACACGCCCGGCCACGCAGACTTTGGCGGAGAGGTCGAGCGCGCGCTGAAGATGGTGGACGGCGTCGTCCTGCTCGTCGACGCGTCCGAAGGTCCGCTGCCGCAGACCCGCTACGTGCTCTCGAAGGCGCTCGAAGCCAAGCTCACGCCCATCGTCGTCGTCAACAAGATTGATCGTCCCGACGCCCGTCCGCAGGAAGTCCTCAACGAGGTATACGACCTCTTCATCGATCTCGACGCCGACGAGTCCGTGCTTGAGTTCCCGGTGATCTACACCAATGGCAAGGCCGGCACCGCCACCATGGACCTCGCCACGCCCGGCACCGATCTGCAGCCGCTGTTCGAGCTCATCTTCAACACCATTCCCCCGGCTACCGGTACTCCGGATGGCGACCTGCAGATCCTGGTCACCAATCTCGACTACTCCGACTATCTCGGCCGGCTCGCGATCGCCCGTGTCTTCAATGGCACGCTCAGGAACGGCCAGGAGGTCAACGTCTCCAAGCTCGACGGTACGCTGGTCCCCGTGAAGGTGACCAAACTCTTTACCTTCAACGGGCTCAAGCGCGAAGACACCACGGAGACCGCCGTCGGCGACATTGTCGCCATTGCCGGAATTCCCGGAATCACCATCGGCGAGAGCTTCTGCGACCTTGAAAATCCCAAGCCGCTGCCGCCCATCACGATCGACGAGCCCACCATCGCCATCGTCTTCTCGGTCAATAACTCGCCCTTTGCCGGCCGCGAAGGCAAATTCGTTACTTCGCGCAATCTGAAAGAGCGCCTCGACCGCGAGCTGCTCACGAACGTCTCGATCCGGGTCGAAGACACCGGCTCTCCCGAAAGCTTCAAGGTGCTTGGACGCGGCGAACTCCAGCTCTCCGTCCTGATCGAGATGATGCGCCGTGAGGGCTTCGAGCTGATGGTCTCGCGCCCGACGATTGTCACCAAGCGGGTGAACGGCGAACTGATGGAGCCATCCGAGGTCCTCACCATCGATATCCCGGAGAATTTCGTCGGCACCGTCATCGAGCGCCTCGGACCGAGAAAGGGCGAGATGGTCAAGATGGCCAACCACGGCTCCGGCCGTGTCCGGATGGAGTTCAAGGTGCCGTCACGCGGGCTGATCGGCCTGCGCAACGAGATGCTGACCGAGACCCGCGGCACCATCGTCATGAACTCGATCGCCGGCGAGTACATCCCGTACCAGGGCGAGATCCCGCAGCGCCCTACCGGCGCGCTCATCTCCGACCGCCAGGGCACGACCACCACCTACGCGCTCGACGGCATTCAAGATCGCGGCATCCTCTTTCTTGGCGACGGTGCCGAAGTCTACGAAGGCATGATCATCGGTGAGCACTCGCGCGACAACGACCTCGACGTGAACTGCGTTCGCGAAAAGAAGCTGACCAACATGCGTGCCTCAGGCTCCGACGACGCGCTTCGCCTGGTTCCGTTCAAGGTGCTCACGCTGGAGCAGTCCATCGAGTTCATTGCGGACGATGAGCTGGTTGAGGTAACGCCGAAGTCGCTGCGCATGCGGAAGAAGATTCTGCAGGCGAACCGCCGGCCCAAGGGCACACGCGGCGGAAGCACGCTGGAGTAGTTGTAAACGTATGTAGATGACAAAGCCCTCCTTCGCGGAGGGCTTTGTTGTTGGCCGCAATTGTCAGTTCCTTTACGCAAGTCTTCTTCCTAGTGGAGTCCGAAGACTTGTGCGTTTTCCTTGTCAACAGGGCAGAGTGGCGAGCTAATCGCCGCGGGCTCAAAGCTTTGTTTACGGAAGTTTGCCGCGCACTGCGTCGTCCAACTCAACGTGGTTTTTTTCCAGCAGGTCGCCGAGCGCGCGGTCCAGTTCGATCTGCGCCTTCT
>CAJCHN010000108.1 GCA_903970285.1 Rhodanobacteraceae bacterium
GGCCCCAGCGCGGGTCGCGGAAGATGTTGATGTTCGGCGACCAGATGGTCAGGCCATAGTAGATATCGAAGTTGCCATGACGCACCGCTTCACTGTGCTTGGCGCGTGCCTCCACCGAGATGGTCTCGGCCACCTGGTGCAGCAGCGGCGTATCCCACGTCGCGGCCAGCCCGATCGCCTGCGGGAACATGGTCGAGTAGCCCGACCGCGCACTGCCGTGCAGACCCTCGTTCCAGTAGTCGTACGCCGGAATCCCCAGCCGCGGAATTGCCGCAGCGTGATTCTGCATCTGCGAGACCTTCTCCTCCAGCGTCATCTGCGCGACCAGCTTCGCCACCCGCGCCGCGCGTTCCTCATCCGGATCGAGCTGCACCGGCTTTGGATAACCGCCGGCACCGGCACCCGACGTTTGCGCCACGCCGCGTCCCGGCGCAGCCGCCAGCGGCAGCAGCATCGTCCAGCAGATCGTCTTCAGGCAGAGTTGCGAGTCAGCAACCCGAAAGGAACGGAGAAATCGCTTCATAAAGGGGGTACCAGGCAGCCATTGCATGCAATTCTCAAACCGCGCAGAGCCCGGTACTGAGTCCCCAACACTGTAGGTGCTGGGACCCTCAATGGGCAAGCCCAAAATCGCCAAACCCGTTGATTAAAGCGAATTAACTCTACATGCTTTCATGGTGTATAACTTCGGGAACGATGAAGCCCTCCGCGCTTGCGCTCACCTTGCTGCTCGCTGCGCCAGCCTCGCCCCAGCAGGCGCTCGATGCCCGGCAGCCATCCTCGCTTCTCCTCTGGTACCAGAGGCCCGCCGCGCAGTGGCACGAAGCCCTGCCAATCGGCAATGGACGGCTCGGCGCCATGGTCTTCGGCGGAGCCAACTCAACCGCCAACAATGGCGATTCGCAAACCGAATCCGACAATGCCGCCATTGCCGACGGCTCGCACACTCGCCCGCAGGACGAACACCTGCAGTTGAACGAGGACACCGTATGGCAGGGCGACCGTGCCAATCGCCTCAACCCCGAAGCCGGCCAGGCTGTTCCCGAAATCCGCCGGCTGCTCTTGGCGGGCGATGACGCCAGCATCACCCAGGCCGAAAAGCTCGCCGAAGACGATCTCATCGACATCCCCAAACAGCTGCCCAGCTACTCCACCCTCGGGGACCTCTATCTCCGCTCCACCGGCCAGTCCACTGCCACCGGCTACCGCCGCCAGCTCGATCTCGCCACCGGCGTCGTCCGTGTCACCTACACCAGCAACGGCGTGCATTACACCCGCGAGATCTTCGCCTCGACCGTCGACCACGTGCTCGTCGTCCACCTCAGCGCAGACCATCCGCGCAGCATCGGCTTCACCGCGGCCATGGATCGGCCGTCCGACTTCGTGGCCGGCTCGCACGGCAATCGTCTCACCCTCGATCCCGGCTTCGGCCACAAGGGCGCCATCCACTTCCACGCCGAGGTCGAAGTCCTTCCTTCCGGCGGCGCGCTCAGCAGCGATGGCAAGACCCTCACCGTCGCCAACGCCGACTCCGTCACCTTGCTCATCGCCGCCGCCACCGACTTCAAAGGTGGCCCTTTTACGGGTAGCGACCCCACCGCCGCCACCGCGGCCACGCTCGCCGCAGCCGCGCCCCAGAGCTTTGCCACGCTGAAGCGCTCCGCCATCGACGATCATGCCCGCTTCTTCAATCGCGTCCAGCTTCACCTCGGCGACGGTCCCGATCCACGCGCCTCCATTCCCACCGACGAACGCCTGCGCCAGGCCTCTGCCGGCGCCGGCGATCCCGGCCTTGCCGCGCTCTACTTCCAGTACGGCCGCTACCTGCTGATCGCCAGCAGTCGTCCTGGAGGCCTCCCCGCCAATCTTCAGGGACTGTGGGCCTCCGGCGTCGAAAACCAGTGGGGCTCCAAATACACCATCAACATCAACCTGGAGATGAACTACTGGCTGGCCGAGGTCGGCAACCTCTCCGAACTCCACCAGCCCCTGTTCGACCTGATCGATATGCTGCGCACCCCCGGAAGCGGCACCGGCCAGGCGGTCGCGCAGCTGTACTATCACTCCGCCGGCTTCATGGCCCACCACAATACCGACATCTGGGGCGACGCCGTCCCCATCGACGGCTACCGCTGGGGCATCTGGCCGATGGGTGCTGCCTGGCTCACCCTCCACGCCTGGGACCACTACGACTACACCGGCGACCGCGCCTTCCTGGCCGCACGCGCCTACCCGCTGCTCAAGGCCAACGTTGAGTTCTTCCTCGACTACCTCACCCCGGACGGCCACGGCCACCTCGTAACCGGCCCCTCGCTCTCACCTGAAAACAGCTACAAACTTCCCGATGGCTCCGAACACTCGCTGGTCATGGGCCCCACCATGGACATCGAGATTCTGCGCGCGCTCTTCGATCGCTTCACCCGCGCCGCCACCATCCTCAACCAGGATTTCGCTCTGCGCAATCGCGTTCAGTCCGCCATCGCCAGGCTTCCGCCCTTTCAGATCGGCCGCTTCGGCCAGTTGCAGGAGTGGCCGCAGGACTACACCGAAGCCGAGCCCGGCCACCGCCATATCTCGCACATCTGGGCGCTCTTCCCGGATGACCAGATCTCCGTCGCCCATACCCCCGCGCTGGCGCAGGCCCTGCGCGTCACCCTCGAGCGCCGCCTCGCCGCCGGGGGCGGCCAGACCGGCTGGTCGCGCGCCTGGGTCATCAACGACTGGACCCGCTTCCACGAAGGCGACAAAGCCTACGACAGCCTGCAGGTCCTGCTGCGCCAGTCCACCTACCCTAACCTGCTCGACGACTGCCCGCCCGGCCCGGTCTTCCAGATCGACGGAAACCTCGGCGGAGCCACCGGCATCGCCAACATGCTCGTCCACTCCACCGATCTCGCAGGCACACCCGAAATCGAGTTCCTGCCCGCGCTTCCCTCCGCCTGGCCGGATGGCGACTTCTCCGGCCTGCGCACCCGCGGCGGCGGCACTCTCAGCCTGCGCTGGACCAACGGAAAAGCTGTCTCCGCCACGCTGCAGACCAGCTTCGCCAACACGCTCACCCTCATCCCCCCGCCCCACCAGCAGATCGCCGCCATCCTCGACGGCACCCGCAAACTGCCGTCAACCATCAGCCTTAGCGCGCTCCCGAACAGGACCTACACCGTTCTTTTTGAGTAGCCACGAATCGGCCTCAGGCGTGGCGTGCGACATTCCGAACAGGCACGTCCGGCCTCCGTGTTAGATTTCCTCATGGGTCCCCAGAAAACAGCCGACGAGCTGCTGATGGCGGACATCATCCGCTACACCGCTCGCACCCTCGACACCGCAACCCCGGTGCCGTTCGGCGCACTCATCGCCGAAACCGCCTCCGGCAAGCCATTTCTGCGCGCCATCAACGCCGTCCGCCAGGAGAACGACCCCAGCTCTCACGCCGAGCTGCGCGCCGTGCGCAAGGCCACCCGCAAGCTGCGGCGAACCAGCCTCAAGGGCTACACCCTCTACACCACCTGCGAACCCTGTCCCATGTGCATGGCCAACGCGCTCTGGGCCGGGCTCGACCGTCTGGTCTTCGCCGCCACCATCGCCGACGCCACCCGCCACTGCAGGCAGATCCACGTTCCCGCCGAAGAGATCAACCGCCGCAGCGACATGCCGCTCCAACTCGCGGGACCCATCCTGCGCGACCAGGCATACCAACTCTTTACCCATCCCAACATGCTCGCAGTCTTCGCCACCTGGAACCCCAAACCCCCGGGCTGATGCCTCAACTCGCGTCCCTTCGCGGCCGTTCCTTTGCGTCCTTAGCGTTCGTCTTGCCTTTGCTGGAGCCCCCATGACC
Source organism: Rhodanobacteraceae bacterium (assembly GCA_903970285.1). Classification (GTDB taxonomy): domain Bacteria; phylum Acidobacteriota; class Terriglobia; order Terriglobales; family Acidobacteriaceae; genus Edaphobacter. The sequence continues at coordinate 3,839 of CAJCHN010000108.1, forward strand.
CCAGACGACCTCGAAGCCCTCACCCTCTGCATCGCCAGCCCCACTCGCCTCATCACCCAGCCGCAGACCGTTCAGCGCCTCTCGCGCGACTTCTATTGGTACTCCCCGGTCCTCAAGAAGCTGCTCGACGACAAGCTGGCCGAGGCCGTTGTTCAGCCCATCTCCACCGGCGAAGTTGTCGCGGTTCTGCGCACCTGCTACCGGCGCCGCATCCCGGTCACCGCACGCGGCGCCGGCACCGGCAACTACGGCCAGGCGATTCCGCTCGAAGGCGGCATCGTCCTCGATCTTGCCGCGATGGACACCATCCACGAGATCACCCCCGATGGCATTGCCATCGCAGGTCCCGGCGTCCGCCTCGGCGTGCTCGAAACCACTGCGCGCGAAGCAGGCTGGGAGCTCCGCTGCTATCCCAGCACCATCGCCAAGGCCAGTCTTGGCGGTTTCCTGGGTGGAGGCTCGGGTGGCATCGGCTCCGTCGCCCATGGCGGCCTGCGCGACTTCCAGACCGTTCGCGCGATTGAAGTCGTCACCATGGAGGCCGAGCCCCGCATCGTCCTGCACGAAGGCGAAGCCGTCCACGACGTTCTTCACGCATGGGGAACCAACGGCATCATGACAAAAATCTGGCTCGCGCTCGTGCCCGCGGAGGCTTGGGCGCAGTGCGTCGTCGCCTTTGACACCTTCGACCAGGCTTTCCACTTCAGCGAGAAGATCGCCACCGGCGATGACTGGACCAAGCGCCTGGTCACCGCATTCGAGTGGCCCATCCCCGCCGCCTTCACGCCCATCGCTGCATGCATGCGCGAGGGCAAAGCCGTGGTCTTCTTCATGATCGCCTCGGCACAGCTCGACATCCTCACCGCCGCGGCGCTCGACGCAGGAGGCGAGGTCACCCTGGCCGCCCCCTACACCGGCATCAGGACCCAGCCGCTGCTCTCCGATTACACCTGGAATCACACCACCCTCTGGTTCATGAAGTACGATCCGGCCTTCACCTACCTCCAGTGCGGCTTCTCGCCCGGCGAAGCCCGCTCGCAGTTCGCCCGGTTGAAAGCCCGCTTCGCCGGCGACTTCCTGCTTCACCTCGAATTCATGAAGAACGGCGCGGGGATCGTCATCCCCGGCTCGATTCCGGTGGTGCGCTTCACCACCGAAGAACGCCTGAACGAGATGATCGATTTCTGCCGCAGCATCGGCGTCTCCGTCGCCAACCCGCACTCCAACAACGTCGAAGGCGGAGGCCGCTACCGCGAGGACAACGTACAGCTCCTGACCAAGTACAGGTACGACCCGCTCGGCCTGCTCAACCCCGGCAAAATGGCAACCTTCAACCCCGCCGAAGTCCCATCCTCTACCTGAACCTCTTCTTCTCCATTCCGCAGCGGAGCGGAGGAGACTGACTGCTCTCGGCCCCAAGCTCAAGGAGCTCGATGCAAACCTGGATCCCGCCCGAACGCCAGCTCGCCAACCTCACCTGGAAGCAGGTCGACGCGCTCGACAAGCAGAAGACGCTGCTCATCCTGCCGACCGCCGCCATCGAGCAGCATGGCCATCACCTGCCCATCGCCACCGACACCCTCATCAACAACCTGCTGCTCGGCCACGCCTTCCGGCATATCCCCGCCGCCGCGCCCATCTATGCGATGCCTGCGGTCTGCTACGGTAAGTCCAACGAACACATCGGCTTCGCGGGCACGATGTCCGTCTCCGCCGCCACCTTCATGGCGGTCCTCCGCGATCTCGGCGCCAGCGTCCACGCCTCCGGCTTCCACAAGCTCGTGCTCTATAACACCCACGGCGGCAACACCGCGCTCGACGACGTCATGGCCCGCGACCTCCGCGCCGAGTTCGGCCTGCGCACCTTCTATCTCTCGGGCGGCGCCGGGGCCGAGTACCCGGGGCTCTCCGCGCAGGAACGCGCCTTCGGCTTCCACGCCAACGAGTGGGAGACCGCCGTCCTGCTCGCCGCTACGCCTGAACTCGTCCACCCCGACGAGTACACCGTCAACTACATCGCAGACATCCGCCAGCCCAGCCTCCTCAAGCCAGAATTCGCTCCCGCCACCTTCGCCTGGCTTACCCGCGACATCGCACCTTCCGGCGTCATGGGCGACCCACGCCCGGCCACCGCCGAAAACGGCCGCCTGTGGATCCAGGCCGCCGCCCTCAAGGTCGCCGAAGCCCTGCTCGCCATGCTCGAATTCGAGGAGTTCGGAAAGCCTTGATCGACCCCGCTCTCGTCGACTGCGGCAACGGCGTCACCCTCGAGCGCGGCGTCCGCCTTCGCATGTCCGACGGCGTCACCCTCGTCTCGGACCACTACTACCCGCCCGGCGGCGGCCTCCAGCCCACCCTGCTGATGCGCCAGCCCTACGGCCGCGACATCGCCTCCACCGTCGTCTACGCCCATCCCAGCTTCTTCGCCGCCCAGGGCTACAACGTCGTCATCCAGGATGTCCGCGGCCGCGGCGACTCCGAAGGCGAGTTCTACCCCTTCCGCCACGAAGCCCGCGACGGCTTCGAGACCATCCACCTGCTCCGCCAGCGGCCGGAGTGCAACGGCAGACTCGGTATGTACGGCTTCTCCTACCAGGGCACCACCCAGTGGCTGGCCGCCGCCGAACAGCCTGAAGGCCTCCTGTGCATCGCCCCCGCTCAAACCGCTCATGACCTGTATAACGGCTGGTTCTACTCCGGAGGCGCGTTGCGACTCGCCTCAACCCTCGGCTGGGGTCTGCAGATGCTCAAGGAAGACGCCCGCCGCCTGCAGCTCCACGAGGCCAGCGCCCGCCTCGAACGAGCCTGGCAGAACCTGCCTGCGCAATTCCTCGAAACTCCGTACGACCGGCACCCCGCCATCCGCTGCGAAGGCCTCCCCACGTACGTCGCCGATTGGTTCGAGCACGACACCCAATCCAGCTACTGGTTCGACCTCGACATCAGCCGCAAGATGCCGCAGATCAAGATTCCCGCGCTCCATCTCTCCGGCTGGTACGACACCTATCTCGCCGGCTCCATCGCTGGCTTCCTCGCCGCCTGCACCCACGCCCACCCCGACGCCCGCGCTCACCAGTATCTGGTAGCCGGCCCGTGGCAGCACATCCCCTGGGGTCAGCGCATCGGTGCCCACGACTTCGGTCCCGCCGTCCACCTCGACACCGACGCCCTCCACGTCAGGTTCTTCAACCATTACCTGAAGGATTCCAGCGATTTTATTGACCAGCCCCGCATTCGGCACTTCGCCCTGAACGAAAATCAATGGCACACAGCCATGCATTGGCCTCCGAACTCTGAACTTAAAAACTCTGAACTGCTCCCTCTTGAATCCAGCCGTCCGCCCGAACCCGCCCAAAGCCTCACCCTCCACCTTCACTCCCGTCGCCGCGCCAACTCCAGCCGCGGCGACGGAACCCTGTCGCCCGAAGCCCCCACCGCCACAGAACCCTCCGACCTCTTCGTCTTCGATCCCGAAGTCCCGGTCCCCGCACCGGGCGGCCTCGCCAACACTCCCGGCCCCGTCAACCAGGCGCTGCTGGAGCAGGGCAACAACCTGCTCGTCTACACCTCCGCGCCGCTCGAAACCCGTCTGCACATCTTCGGCCATCCCATCCTCGAACTCCACGCCAGCACCTCCGCCGCACACGCCGACTTCATCGCCAAGCTCGTCCTCCTCAAGCCGGGCGGCGAAGCCCTCTTCCTCGTCCTCGGCGTCATCCGCAGCAGCCACCGCCCCGACGTTCCCACGCTCCACACCATCCAGCTCGACCCCACCTCCTGCGTCTTCTTTCCCGGCGACCGCATCCGCCTCGAAATCGCCAGTTCCGCCTATCCGCTCTTCGATCGCAACCCTTCCACCGCCGTCCCTCCACGGCTCGCATCCCCCTGGAACTGGCGCCGCAGCACCCAGTCCATCCATCACACCCACACCCACCCTTCCAGACTGCATCTTCCCCTCGCACAGGAGGCACGATGAGCGACCTGACCCAACCCCTCACCTGCGCTCCCCCCGCATCGCCGCAGACCACGTGCGCAGTCCGCTTCACCCACATCTCCAAACGCTTTGCCTCCGGTCCGCCCATCCTGCAGAGTCTCTCCGCTGACATTCCAGCCGGCCAGTTCGTCTCCATCATCGGACCGTCCGGCTGCGGCAAATCCACCCTGCTCAAGCTCGCCGCCGGCCTCACCGCTCCCACCGCCGGCACCGTCGAGATCGACGGCCAGTCCCCCGCCGCCGCCCGCAAATCCATCTCCTTCATCTTTCAGGATCCCACCCTGCTTCCCTGGCGCACGGTCCGCGAAAACATCGCCCTCGGCCTGGAACTCGCTCATGTCCCCCGCTCCGAGCGCACCCAGATCGCCAACCAGCAGATCAACCTCGTCAATCTGCAGCACGTCGCCAATCACTACCCGCGTCAGCTCTCCGGCGGCATGAAAATGCGCGTCTCCATCGCCCGCGCGCTCGCTTCCAGCCCGCGCCTCCTGCTGCTCGACGAGCCCTTCGCCGCACTCGACGAGATCTCCCGCGACCGCCTCAACGAAGAACTCCTTCGCCTGCGCCAGCAGCAGAGCTGGACTGTCCTCTTCGTCACCCACTCCATCGCCGAAGCCGTCTTTCTCTCCGACCGCATCCTCGTCCTCGCCGCTCATCCCGGACGCCTGGTGCACGACGTCCCCATCACCCTCCCGCAGCCCCGCACCACCGCGACCCGCGCCTCCGCCGCGTTCGACCGGACCATCGCCGAAGTCTCCCGCACCCTGCGCCACGTCGAAACCGGCCAGCACGACGCACCCGGCTTACCCCGCGAGGTTCCCCAATGAAGAAGCACGTCGCCACCTTCTTCTCCGCCGCGGCCATCTTCGCCACGCTCCTGCTGGTCTGGGTCGCCGTCATCAATACGCTCAAGCTGCAGCCCTTCATGCTGCCGACCCCGCTGGCCGTCTACCAGGCGGCCATCAGCCGCTTCCCCAGCCTGCTCACCTCGCTCGCCATCACCGCCGCCGCGGCCGCCGGCGGGCTGATCGCCGCCATCACCATCGGCGTGCTCGCCGCCATCCTCTTCGCGCAATCCCGCTGGCTGCGCCGCATGTTCTACCCCTACACCATCCTGCTTCAGACCGTTCCCATCGTCGCCGTCGCACCGCTCATCCTCATGTGGATCGGCCCCGGCATCTTCTCGGTCGCGCTCATCGCCTTCATCATCTGCCTCTCGCCCATCATCGCCAACACCACCCAGGGATTGATCTCCGTCGAACGCAACCTGATCGACCTCTTCGTCATGAACGGCGCCTCCCGCGCCCAGGTCATGTTGCACCTGCGCCTGCCCCACGCGCTGCCGTCGCTCTTCACCGGCATCCGCATCTCCTCCGGCATCGCCGTCATCGGAGCCATCACCGGCGAACTCTTCGCCGGCTCCGCCCGGGTCGGCGTCGGCGGCATCGGCTACGCCATCCAGTACGCCAGCTCGCAGCTCGAAACCGACTACCTCTTCGCCCTGGTCGCCGCCGCCACCGTCCTCGGCTTCACTTTCTTCTTCTCCGTCACTTTCGTCGAATGGCTCTTCCTGCACACCTGGCACGAGTCGGCCCGCACCCCCGACGAGGACTGACTTCCGCCGCATCCCACTCGCCCGGCCTTTGCTCTATAAATGGAGGGGACATGCTCCGCCTCCAGACCCCCACCGGCTACTTCCTCATCACCCATCCCGATCACGCACATCTCGCCGGCCGCTTCGCCGAGCACTGGGGCAACGATCTCTTTCTTCCCCCCACCCCCCGAGAAAACGTCCTCCACGGCATCCACGTGCACGACGACGGCTGGCTCGCCCGCGACGCGGAGCCCGCCGTCACCCGCGCCGGCCGGCCCTCCGCCTTCTCCTCCGAACTCGTCGGCCGCTACTCCGCCTTCGAGGAAATCGTCTTGGCCGACTACCTTGCCGTCCGCGAGTCCGCCGTCCAGCAGGTCGAGCAGACCGACGCCTACGCCGCCTTGCTCGTCTCCATGCACACCTACAACCTGCTCACCGAGCACGCCGACCGCACCTCCATCCAGCCGGCCGATCTGCCCCTGCTCGATGCCTTCCTCGACCGTCAGCGTCAGCGCCAGCTCGCCCTGCACAAGGCCATCCGCAACGATCTAGGCTTCCGCCCCGAACAGGTCACCACCGAAGCCGTCTTCAACAACTTCCGCCTGCTGCAGGCCTGCGACAACCTTTCGCTGCTCAGCTGTGTCGCCTATGCCCAGCCCGCCACCCTGCTGCACCCGCTGCCCACAGTCCACGGCCCGGTGCCCGTCGCCGTCGAACCGAAGGCGGCCCGCCACTTTCGACTCACGCCATACCCCTTCAACCAGCCGGTCCTGCACTTCGAAATTCCCGCCCGTCACGTCGTAGGCCACACCTTCGCATCCAGCGCGGATCTCGCCCACAGATACCACGCCGCATCTCCCGAATCCCTGGCCGTTACCGTCACCGCCTGAACCCTCGTCCCGCTCGACCCGCCGGGCGCGCCGGGTACCCCATCTCTCGGCTCTGACGTCCGATCCCGCAAATGATCACCCCAGCAGCGAAACATGCGCCGCCACAATCCTCCAACCGTCTTCGAACCGCACCCATACCTGGCTCTGCCGTCCCCTTACCCTGGCGCCGCCGGTCTCCCGCTCAAACTCCAGCGTCACGCTTCCGTGATCCTTGCCGAACGTGACCACGTCCAGCCGCGTCACCTTCCGCTCCAGCCCCGCACTCGGCCGCGCCAGCCGGAACGCCTCAATCTCTTCCATGCCGTAGAGGTTTTCCCCCACGCCAAACCGCATCGCATGCGCGGACGACCAGAACAAGCGCGTCAGGGTAGCGACGTCGTTCTCCATCAGCGCACGCTCGTAAGCCGGATAAAGCTCCTGCAACTCCCGCACCGTCGCCGGATCGTTCACCACCAAACCGTCACCTCCACCAAGCTCTCAATGTTCAACTCTGAGTTCTGAAGCTCCTATGCTGAACTTCCAGTTCATCACCTCTAGAACAATCGCCTCGCCGGCAGAATCTTCTTCAGAATAGCTGCGCTGACCGTCGTCATCGGACGATTCACCACCTGGCTGAACCGCAGCTTCATCGCCACGCTGCACAGCACGTACGCCTCGATGGCCGTGAATCCCCACCGCGACACCAGCAGATCGATCATTCGCGAGGTCGCCGCCTGCGCCGTCCGGATTGCATCCTCGCCGGATTCCACCACAATCCACTCCGGCCCGCCCTCATCCGGATATCCGGCCGATTCCAGCATCGGCCCGGCGAGCGTCTGCCCCTTGTGAAGCTGGAACTGCAGCGTCACCTCGGCCGGCATCTCCATCCCGTTCACGCAGACCTCGCCATCTCCCTGCGCGGCATGGGCGTCGCCCGCGGAGAACAGCGCACCCGCATGCAGCACCGGCAGATACAACGTCGCCCCCGCGCTCAGTTCGCGAACGTCCAGGTTGCCGCCGAACACCCCCGGCGGGCGCGTGCGAAACTCTCCTGCTACCCCCGGCGCAACCCCCATCACGCCGCAGAACGGACGCAGCGGCACCACCGCCGGCGCCAGCGAACGGCTTTGATACCCCTCCAGCTTCCATTGGAACAGGTACGCCCCGGAGAATCGTTCTTCCAGAAAACCCAATCCGGGAATCACACTCGTCCACGCCCAGCCGCGGTGCGCCACCTCCAGCACCTTCACCGCCAGCACGTCTCCCACCTCGGCGCCTGCCACCTCGATCGGCCCGGTCAGCGCATGAATCCGCGCGCGATCGATCGCGAGAAAATCCTCTACCGTCGAATCCGGCCGCACCTGCCCGCCGCTCGCGTCCAGACACTCCAGAGTGACGATCGCGCCCGGCGCGATGGTCAGCCGCGGCGCCAGCTCCCGGTTCCAGACTGAATGCGTCGGCTCGGCACTGAGCGAATGCTCCTTCATCGTCCCCCGTCGCCGCTCGTCCTGCCGGAAAGCCTCGTCATGAGGAAGTTCTACTCCTTCTTCACCCGATCCGCACCACCATCTGCACCTCCACCAGCGCATTCCGCGGCAAAGCACTCACCCCCACCGCCGCCCGTACATGCCGTCCCGTCTCGCCAAATACCTCGATCAGCAAATCCGAAGCCCCGTTGATCACCTTCGGCGAATCCCCAAACCCGGCCACGGCATTCACATACCCGTTCAGGCTCACCACCTCGGCAATCTCATCCAGACCCGCCGCTCCCACGTGACGCCGGATCGCCGCCAGCTGTGCCAGCCCGCACAGCCGCGCCGCGGCATACCCTTCCTCGAGCGTCCGATCCAACCCTACGGTCCCGGTCACTACCCCCAACGGACCGATCGAGATCACCCCGGACAGATACACCAGCTCCCCCACAGTCTTCGCCGGAACATAGTTTCCGCCCGCCGCCGGACCCTCCGGCAGGACAATCCCCAGCTCCCGCAACCGCGTCTCCGCTCCCATAGCCCCACACTCTACCATGCCGGGCCACACCTCGACCGCATCCGGTCCTCCTTCACCTTTGCACCACTCTCGGTGCATGCACGTAGTCTGTACCACCCTTAAGCCGATTGGTTTGAAGAATATAAGCAACAATGAGGGGGGCTGGTGGTCGAGCCTCGTCTGCCGGTCAGATTTCACTAGGCGAAGCCCACGTTTCCGCTCACAATAGCTCATGCCTCGACCTCCGGCCAGGAAGCTCCCGCTCCTGAGACCCGCCTCGCTCCGGAACCTGCTCGTCTCCCTGCTCGCAATCGCGTTCCCAGGCATGCTGGCCGGCACATCCGCCTTCGCCCTGCCTCCCGCCGCGAAACACCTCCTCCATCTGCGCCGCCAATCCGATTCCGACCTCGAGATCACCGGCCTCATCCGGAACCTGCAGCCCGGCGAATCCAGCTTCGTCCGCTACGCCGATCTCCTCGCCCTGCCCCAGACCCGCGCCCTCGTCACCGACCATCCCGGCTACCCCGGACCGCCGCTGCACATCTCCGGCATCTCCTTCGAAACGCTCTCCGCCGCGCTTGGCGCGCTCCCGCAATCCGACCTGATCGACGCCCTCTGCACCGACCGCTACCGGGCCCACTTCCCCGCCCCCTATATCGCCCAGCACCACCCCATCCTGGTGCTCACCGTCGACGGCCAAACCCTGGCCGCCTGGGCACGCCAGGCGCACCAGCTCGACCCCGGCCCCTACGTCGTCATGTACGCCCGCTTCGTTCCCAGTTTCAAGCTGCTCGCGCACGTCGATCGGCCCCAGCTTCCGGACAATGTTGTGCGCCTCAACTTCTCCACTCAGGCAGCGACCTTCGGCGCGATCGCCCCGCGCGGCAGCTTTCCGCCCGGGTCGCCCGAGCAGATCGGCTTCGCCATCGCGAAGCAGAACTGCCTCCGCTGCCACTTCCAGGGTCCGTTCGGCGGCACCAAGTCGGGCCAAAGCTGGCAATCGCTCAGCCTCTGGGCACGCGAGCAGCCGGCATACTTCCAGGCCTACGTCAGCAATCCGCAAAAGATCGATCCCCATGCGCACATGGAGCCAAATCCGGAATACGATAACGCCACCCTCCGTGCGTTGACCGCCTACTTCCGCACCTTCACGCCGTCTGTCACGCCACCTGCCCGCGAGGCCCACTCCCGATGATCCTGCGCACTTCCAAGATCGCATTGCTGGCAGCCGTGGCATTGTTCTTCACCCTCGTCGTCTTCAATAACACGACGGACTACAACTCCAACTACCAGTTTGTCCGGCACGTGCTGATGATGGATTCGACGTTTCCCGGCAATCGCGGCATGTGGCGGGCGCTGAATCCAGCCTGGATCCACACCGTCTTCTACTGGTCCATCATCGCCACCGAGGCCGCGATCACGATCCTGAGCTGGTGGGGTGTGCTGACGCTCGTGCGGGCTCTCCGCGCGCCGCAACCGGAATTCCAGCACGCGAAGATCACCGGGATTGCCGCCCTGACGCTTGGCTGCCTCTTGTGGTCTGTCGCCTTCCTCTCCATCGGCGGCGAGTGGTTCCTGATGTGGCAGTCAAAGACCTGGAACGGGCAGGATGCCGCGTTTCGCATGTTCACCGTCCTGGGCATCACGCTGATCTACCTCGCAGCCGCGGAGCCGGAGGTTTAGCACGTGCTGGAGCGCATTTCACCCTTGACCGCGCTGCGCCGCGCCCTGGCGGAGGGCACCACCTCGCCGCGCACCATCGCCTCAGCCTGCGCGGCCCGCGCCAACTCGAGCGCCTCGCACAATACATACCTGCACTTCGGCCGCGAGCGTCTGCTGCAGGACGCCGCGATGCTCGAGAACGCCGGATCGCCGTCTGCTCCGCTCTTCGGAGTACCTGTCTCGCTGAAGGACAGCTTCGACCTCGCCGGAACCGTCACCACCTGCGGCTCGCGCTTCTACGCCGAACACAATCAGCCTGCGGCCAGCGACTCCGCCATGGTCCAGGTGCTGCGGGCCAGCGGCGCGCTCATCACAGGCAAGACCCATCTGCAGCAGCTCGCCTACGGCATCACCGGCCAGAATCCGGACTTTGGCGACTGCCTCCAGCCCCGCGACGCCATGCTGCTTACCGGAGGATCGTCCGCCGGCGCAGCCGCCAGTGTGCAGGAGGGCTCCGCGCTGGTGGCCATCGGCACCGATACAGGTGGCTCCATCCGGGTGCCGGCCGCCCTTTGCGGCTTGACCGGCTACCGCGCGTCGCACGGGCTTGCGTACGGAGACGGCCCCTGGCCTGCAGCCCCGGAAGGTCTCTGGCAGGGGAGCGTGCATCTGGCGGAAACGTTCGATACCCCGGGTTTTCTCCTGCGGGATCCCCGCGATGCCGCTCCGGTCGCCGGCGCGCTCTTCGGTGTGGCGCCGCCTGGATTCAGCCGCCAGCTTCGCATCGGCTTCGTCGAGGAGAGCTGGCTCCCGGACGCACGCCCCGAGGTCATTGACGCGTATCGAAGCTGGCGGCGGCAGTTGACTTCGTTCCACGGAGCACCAGGAGCCTTCGACCCGGACTTCTGGTCCGATGCGCGCGAGATCTTTGCCGCTATCCAGGCTGCTGAGGCGTTTCGCATTCATGGCGCGCACCTCGACCAGTTTGAGCCGGCGATCGCGCAGCGGCTTCACGCCGGTTCTGCGTTGTCCGCCGCATCTGTGGCCGAATTCCGCGCCAGACTCACGGTCTTTCGCTCCGGCATGCAGGAGCTTTTCGCCCGGTTCGACATCCTCATGCTGCCCTGCGCGCCGGCCAGCCGGCTGGAGGCGGCGGCTGATCAGAGTCATACCCGCGCCGCCATCCTGCGCTACACCACGCCGTTCTCGCTGGCCGGCTGCCCGGTCGTCTCGCTGCCCGGCGAGATCATCGGCGCGCCGTTCGGCACCGGCGTGCAGCTGGCAGCAGCACCCGGCGAGGACGCCTTGCTGCTCGCCTTCGCGGGAGATCTTGCCCAATGGTTGATCGATCAGGAAGGATTGCGATGAAGCTACGCCGATGGACCGCTTTGTCTATGCTGATGCTTGCCGGTTGTCATTCGTCGCCGAAGCGTGATGACGGCCTCTTCCACATCGTCTTTCAGGCCGACTGGTATCCGCAGCCGGAGATCGGCGGCTTCTACCAGGCGCAGCTCCAGGGGCTCTACAAGGCCCAGGGACTCGACGTGGAAATCGTTCCCGGCGGCCCCAACGTGATCGGCGGTCAGCAGGTGGCCACGGGCGCGGCACAGTTCGCCATGAGCAGTTCAGACGCGGTACTGGTCGACAACGCGCGCGGAGTACCGGAGGTGGCGGTGGCCGCGACCATGCAGCAGGACCCTCAGGCCATCATGGTGCACGAGAACTCGCCGGTGCACAGCTTCGCCGACCTGGATGGACATTCCGTTGCGGTCAAACCTGGCGCCATCTACTTCCAGTATCTCGTCAAGCGGTTCAATCTGAGGAATGTTCGTGAGACGCCTGCGACCTACAGCGTGGCCAACTTCGTGCGCGATCCGGACTACATTCAGCAGGCCTTCGTAACCTCCGAGCCATACTTTGCGCGGCGGGCCGGCTCGCCCGTACGCACCCTGCTGATCAGTTCAACGGAGTTTCAGCCGTATCGCGTTTTCTTTACCTCGCGTCAGTTCCTGAGCGCACATCCCGACATCGTGCAGAAGTTCGTGACTGCTTCCATCCAGGGCTGGAAGAACTATCTGGCTGATCCCACGATGGTCGACGCGGAGATTGCCAAGCTGAATCCGGCCATGAGTCCGGAGCAGATGAAGTTCTCGATCGAGACATTGAAGTCGGGACACTTCATCGAGGGCGATGGCACACCCGACTCGCACCTGGGGCACTTTTTGGTAGACCGCTGGAACCGGACCTACCAGCAATTGCTCGATCTGGGCGTCATTCCACACCCGCTGGATCCGTCGTCGGCCTACACCACGCGCTTTGCTCCTTAGTCAGCTTCAGACCCAGTACGAGATGGTTCGCCCGGAAGTCGCAGAGCTGGCGGCGCTCAGTCCATCCGCCACCCACGTTCTCTTGCCACTGTATGCGGTGGGCTGCTCGCCCTGCGGGGTCGCTTGCTGTTGCGGCAATGGTGGTTCCGCACCAGCCGCAGCCGCTTGCTGCTGCGGCAACTGCGGCTCCGCGCCAGCTGTCGCATCACCTTTCCATTGGCCCACCATCTCCTGCGTCTCAGGATCGGCTTTGGCGGACATCTCCTGCGCGGCCTGCAGAAGGCTCCGCCGGGCTGCCGCCGCACGCTGCAGAGTCGCAGCTTTCTCGAGCGCCACCTGCGAATACGGGTTAAAGGGCTGCGACGCAACACCCTGGATGTGTCCGTGCATACGCACCTCTCACCCTGCCTGAAGCAATCGGCGCACCATTCCAGTCAGAGCATGCATTGGCGAACACTCAGAAAAGGTGATCAGACCAGGACTTCAAGCGTAAGGACTGTCTGATCGTCCTGCGGCGGAACCCCGGCGCAAAAGCTGGAGAGCGCAGCGAAAAGGTTCGGAACCGTATCTGACTGGGTGAAGGCTGCCTGCATCTGGTGGTCGCCAAACTGTTCTCCGGCAGCGTTTTGCGCCTCGGTAACACCATCGCTGAGCAGGACGATCCGGTCTCCCGGATGCAGCCGCAGAGCCAGGGAGTGGAAGGTAGCGAAGTCGAACATGCCAACCGGCATATCGCCGTCCGGAAGCTCTTCCACGGCTCCATCGTGGCGCACAATCACCGGCAGCACATGGCCCGCGTTCACGACCTCCACCTGAGCTGAGCCGTCCGGCGCCGGAGCGTAGCGGAGGACGGCCAGGGTGAGATACTTCTCGATCGGCGTGCGGGAGCAGAGAAAGCGGCTCACCTGCGTGATCGCATCCACCAGCGTGGCGCCGCCGGTGATCAGCGCGTGCAGCATTCCCTGCACCATGGCTGCCAGCAGAGCCGCTGGAACACCCTTCCCGCTGACATCGGCGACCACGGCGACGAAGCCCTCCGGCACCGGAATCACATCGTAGAAGTCTCCCCCCACACCGGTGCAGGGCACGGTTTGTGCCGCCAGGCGGACTCCAGGAAATACGGGCAGATCCTGCGGAATGATCTGGCGCTGGATGGAGGCCGCAATCTCCAGCTCCTTGCGCAGCAGGGCGGCTTCACGCTCCGCCTCCAGCATGGTCAGGTTCTCGAGCAGCGTCGCGGCCTGCCGCGCAATGACGTGAAGAATCTCCTTGCCCATCTTGCTGAAGTCATGGCCGGCTCGACGGCTATCGAGGTAAAGCACGCCCAGCAGGCGTTCGGAACTGGGGCCTCGCAGGGGAATGGCTGCCACGCTGCGGATGTCATGCAGCAGCAGGCTCTTGCGGGCGGCGAGTTCTGCCTCCTGAAACGCGTCGGCCAGCACGAAGTCGTGCTCAGATTCGGCCGCATGCTGCACCAGCGATCGCGAGATGCCCATCTCCTCCGTGAGCAGGTGCCCCTGTTCGTCGCTGGCGTAGGCAAGCTTGAAATCCTCGGCATCGGCGCCTAAAAAGACGAAGCCGCGCTCGGCCTGGGTGAGGCGAATGGTGTAATCCACCATCGTCTGCAGCACGTCGTTCAGCGCACCGTGACTGTTGAGGCTTTGTGCCGCCTTCAGGAACAGCGAGAGCGTCTCCAGATCGTTGTTGGCGGAGCCCGCCTGTGAGATCTGGGTGAGCAGCGAGCGCGTGGTGCTCTGGTCCTCCATCTCCTCAAAAATGATGCTTTCGCTGCAGGTGCCGAGGACGATGCTGTCCTGATTGCGCAGCCGGCTCTGGTTGCCGGCGATGGGGATGCCATTGACATAGGTGCCGTGGCGGCTGCCCAGATCGCGGATGAAGAAACCGTCGGCGTCGCGGTCGATCAGCGCATGTTCGCGCGAGACCCGGGGATCGGGTACGCACAGATGACGCTCCACGCTGCGCCCAAGCGTGAACGGAAGCGGACTGAGAGCCAGGACGCGGCCCTCTGTCGCGGGGCCGACGATCAAGCGAGCGGTCGAACCAGACCTTGAAACCTGCTTCATGAATGGATGACCCTGGTCATGCCCGGATGGTATCACCGGGACTTCTACAGTTTGCGGCGGATGCGCCGCGCTCCAGCCCTATACTGGAGCGCATACACGACCCGGGCCTGTGACGTGTGTTCCAGTCAGCCACCATGTCGATTCAAGAGGACCCTACACTCCCGCTCGGTGAAGAGCAGATGCAGATCCTGCAGCAGGCGCCCGCGCGCGCCGGCTGGGGCGGATTCAACCTGCTGGCGCGGGTCGGCTCGGGCGGCTTCGGCGAAGTGTACCGGGCGTGGGATCCGAGCCTGCAGCGCGAGGTGGCGCTGAAGCTGCTGCTTCCAGGAGCGGCCGACTCGGAGGCGGAGTATGGGACGATTCTGCGCGAGGCGCGCGCCCTGGCATCTGTCCGCCACACCAACATCGTCTCCATCTACGGCATCGACCGGCACGATGGCCGGGTCGGTTTCTGGACCGACTTTGTACGGGGCAAGACGCTTTCGGCGCTGCTCGGCGAGCAGGGGCCGTTCGGCTACCGCGAGGCGTCGCTGATCGGGATCGACGTCACCCGCGCGCTTTCGGCCGTTCACCGCGCCGGTCTGCTGCACCGCGATATCAAGCCGGAGAACGTGATGCGCGAAGAGGGTGGCCGCATCCTGCTCATGGACTTCGGCCTCAGCAGCCTGCCGCACCACACCAGCCGCATGGCCGGGACGCCCAATTACATGGCGCCGGAGCTGTTTCGCGGCGAGCCAGCCTCGGTCGCCAGTGACATCTACGCCGTGGGCGTGCTGCTCTACTTCCTGGTAACCGGAACCCAGCCGGCGAAGCTGAGCGGGCTTACCCGGCTGGAGGCGGTCGAGGCGTGCACCCGGCGACGCGCACTCACCGACCTCCGCCCGGACCTACCCGAGTCCTTCGTGCGGGTGGTGAATCGAGCGATCGACCTCGACCCTGCCAAGCGCTTTGGAAGTGCAGGCGAGATGGCCGAAGCGCTGGTGGAAGGACTGGGCGGCGCAGCGCTTGATGCGTCGCCTCCCCGGGTGAAAGGACGCGCGCAGCTTGCTGCCGGGATTGCAATCGCCGTAGTCGTCGTAGCCGCCGTGATTGCGATCGCAACGCGTGCTCGCCAGGCGCGAGCGGTTCATCCTGCCACGACAAGCAAGGTTGCCACCGGCGCACCGGCCGCACCCACCGACTACGAGAGCTATAGTCAGGCGCAGGCGCTGCTCCTGAAGTCGTACAAGGAAGCCAACGTGGTTGCGGCCGCGAACCAGTTTCAGCAGATCCTGAATCGGAATCCGACGTTCGCCCTGGCGGCGGCGGGGCTCGGGACCGCTCACCTCATCCTCTACTTCTTTCGCCAGGATCCAAAGCTGCTGGACGCTGCGACCGCGGATGTCAACCGCGCACTTTCGCTGGACCCGGACTGCGTGCCCGCCGATGTCACCCTGGCGCGCATTGCGGCCATCCAGGGTCATACGGAGCTGGCGCGCGACCTGGCGCAGAAGGCCCTCACCCTCGATCCCACCAGCGCGGACGCGCACCGCGCGATGGCGGATGTCTACAAGGCCAAGGGGCTGAGCGCCGACGCGATCGGCGAGATGAAGCGGGCGATCGACCTCGCACCGGATGACTGGCGCTTTCCTATGACGCTGGGTTCCTACTATGCGTCGACCGGGCGCCTGCAGGACGCGGCCGAACAATACAAACACTCCGCCGCACTGGCCGAGGACAACAAATCCGCTTACTACAATCTGGGTTTGGTGGATATGCGGATGAATCGCCTGGAGGATGCACGCATCAACATCACCCGCGCATTGCAGATCGAGCCGGATGCAGACGCCTACCAGGAACTCGCATGGCTCCTGATCGCTGAAGGCAAGGACGCCGACGCGGTGGCGGCAGACCGGCATGCGATTGAACTGGCCCCGGGCAGTTACAGCGTCTGGGCCAACCTTGGTGCAGCACTGAGCCAAACCGCTTCAGGAGACGCGGAAGCTTTGTCTGCATATCGCAAGGCACTTGCGCTGGCTGAACCCGAACGGCAGAAACAGCCCAGAAACGCGGAACTCGTGGCGTCGCTTGCGTACTACTACGCCCGCGTCCACGACGTCGATCGAAGCCAGACATTATTGCGACAGGCTCTGGCACTGGCGCCTGAGAACCCAAAGGTGAACTACTTTGCCGGAGAGACGTACGAGATCCTTGGAGATCGGGCACAAGCCATCGATTTCATCGCCAGGAGTGTCGGGCCGGGCTACTCGATGGAAGAGATCAATCGTGATCCGGACCTGAGAGGCCTGCGCGCTGACCCCGCATTTCAGGCGCGGATGCGGGCCGCTCAAATTGCTGCGAAGAACGCCGGTTCGGCGGCCAGGTGATTGGACAGTGCATCGCGAATGAAGTAACTTGATTCGCAGAGGGAAACTACAATGAGCACCGAATTCACCCGAGATCATGCATTTCCTCACGGAGCGGGCTTCGAAGCAGAGGCGGTTCCCGATCCTCCCAGCCATCCGGACAGCTTCGAAGGCGATGCAGACGAGCTGGACATGGCGGTTCCCGACCCCCCGGTACGGCCGGGCGGCTAGAGGCTCCGGCCCGACTGAGTTCCGCCCGTCTGGTTCGAGTGCGGACCACTCAGAAGCCGGCCCGCCAGAATCAGTGCCGGCACCAGGAACGCGATCGAGCCGAAGACCCACATAATGGCAGCTCCGGTCTGCTGATCGGTCAGCGAATCCAGCCCGAGCGCGTTCTTCTGCGTCAGATAGTAGCCGTACACGGGATGCCCTACGAAAGCGAGCGTCGCCGATAAGGCGGTGTTGATCACGTCGGCAGCCACAAGATAGAAGATCGGCATCCAGCCTGAGTCTCCCCGGCCTGCTGCGGGCCACGGCCGCAGCAGAACCCACCAGAACAGCAAGGACGTGAGCAGGAAGCAGGCGTGCTCAAACTCATGCCAATGCTCGTTTTGCAGCGCAAAGTCGTACGCTGCGGGAACATGCCACGCCAGCAGGGACAGGTTCATCAGCGCCCAGGCCAGGATCATGGAATCCAGCCGGTGGATTGCCGCTCGCACGCTGGTTGAACGTAAGAGCGGATGCAGCAGTGGCCGTCGCAGCCACAAGGGCGTGCCCCGTAGAAGCGGCACCACCGGCCAGCCTGCGAGCAGAAGCGGAGGCACTGCGGACATCAGCAACAGATGCTCGATCATATGGGCGGTCAGGCTGGTGTCGGCCAGCTCCTCGAGCGGCGAAGCAAGCGCAAGCCAAAGCACAACAATCCCCGCGCAGAACGAGAGCGCGCGCATGGCAGAAAGCGCCGGCCGGGTCCGGCGCAGCGGGAGATAGCCTCGCAGATAAATTGCGATGGAAAGCGTACAGGCGGCGGTAAAGAGCATCGGCGGCCGCCACAGGCGTACGGCGCTCGCAAGGTCATCCAAGCGCTATGTTCCTCAGGGTGTCCGGTGCAGGTCGGCGGAAGGGTCGCCGTGATGGCTCTCCGGCAGCGCTTGACCATCCTGCCCCAGTTGCATCGCCGGAACCTCCGCTGGTGGAAGTTCATGGGGGCCGCGCAGCGTGCGCAGAAAGCTGGTAAGCGCCGTTGTCTCCGCGGGAGACAGCGACTTGCCGAACGCGGGCATGTTGCCACCGCCCTGCAGCACCTGGCGAATCAATTGATCTTCGCTCATGCGGGTAGCGATGGTGTCGAGTGCCGGTCCACGCTGGCCGCCCACGCCGCCCAGCGCATGGCAGTTGCGGCACTGCTTGTTCTGGAAGACCAGCGCGCCCTGGTGCTCGAGCGGCGAACGATGTACCAGGTCCGCCGTGGGCACCGGGTCGCTCGTCCACGCATCCATGACCGGACTCCACGGCGTGTAAGTACCCAGCCGGGTAAAGATACCCAGCGACAGCGCAATCACGACCAGCATCAGCACCGCCACCGGGCGCCGCGACCAATGCTTCTCGCCCTCCCCGGCGAAGAGCGGAAGCAGGAGCATGCCGAGGATGGCCAGCGGCGGAACGATCAACATGACCGGCGTTTCGATCGAAGGGGGGAGGAACGCCAGCACCGCATAGATCCACAGAAACGCGAAGTCGGGCTTCGGCGCTGTCTGGATGATGGTCGGATCGGGCATGCCGTTCGGTCCGATCGGACCGAAGAGGATGGCCACGGTGATCACGCACAGCAGAATGACCGCGGCGAACACCGCATCCTTCCAAGCCGCGTCCGGAACGAAGGCGATGCCGGTGCGTTCGGTCAGGTCGTGATACTGGCGCTCGTAGGTCGACTTGCGAACCAGCCGGCCCGGCATCGGCCAGTCGTTGATGCCGAGCTTGAGCACCATCCAGACGTGCAGGCCCACCAGGCCGAGCAGGATGCCCGGAATGACAAAGACATGGAGCGCAAAGAAGCGGGTCAGCGTGGATCCGCCGATGATCGGACCGCCAAGGATCAGGTGGACCAGCGGTCCGCCGATCAGCGGCACGCGACTGGCGATCGAAGCGCCGATTCCAAGCCCCCAATAAGCATCCTGGTCAAAGCGCAGGACCTGTCCGGTAAACGCCATGCCCAGCGTCAGCAGCAGCAGAAACACGCCGACGATCCAGGTCAGTTCGCGCGGAAATTTGTATGCGCCAAAGAGAAACACCTGCATCATGTGGATCAGCACGATGGCGATCATGAAGTTCGATCCCCAGCCATGGATCGCACGCAGGAGCCAGCCCAGAGCCACCTGGTGGTTCAACAATTCGAGTGTGGTCCACGCATTGCTTGCCGAAGGTGCATACACCAGCGCCAGCAGGATGCCCGTCACTACCTGCAGGATCAGCAGGACGGTTGCGGCGCTGCCGAAGACATACCACCAGCTCGATGTGTTCTCCGGAACCGGGTGCTCGGCCGCCTCCACGGCCGGGCCGATCAGGCCGGTGCGCTGCTCAAACCAGCGATAGAGCGTCCAGCCCCCGCGTGCGACCTTCTTCTCGACCTCCTTCTCCGTCTCCGCCAGCTTGCTCATGCTTCCCT
This sequence comes from Rhodanobacteraceae bacterium, assembly GCA_903970285.1. Taxonomy (GTDB): domain Bacteria; phylum Acidobacteriota; class Terriglobia; order Terriglobales; family Acidobacteriaceae; genus Edaphobacter. The sequence continues at coordinate 23,368 of CAJCHN010000108.1, forward strand.
TCCTTTTCGATCTGCGACAGATCCCGGCATCCGGTTGTAGGAAGCGTTCGAGGTCGTATCCGTCTGGATCGTGACCAGCGGTTCTCGTCCGCGCTCAAGACAGGCCTGCGTCGCCAGCGTCGGCATCTCGCCCGCATGGATGTAGACCTTGCCCGCCGCGATGCGAACCTGGTACTTGAAGAGTCCGCGCTCCGGTGGTCCGGAGGCTCGTTCGCCGGTGGAGTAGTAGGCGCCCCCATGGCAAGGACAAAGAAAAAGCTGCGACTGCTCAAACCAGCGAACCGGACACCCAAGATGGGCACAATTGATGGCGAAGACCTCGTAGGTGTCCGCCGACGTCCGGCGAGCCCAGCACGCGACCTTGGCGGTCTCGCCATCCGTCGGAGTGCGGACAGGATTTATGTACTCCACCAGCCGCGTGGCTCCGATCGGCATGGCATTGACGTCGGTCAAGGGAACCCAGGAGTTGTAACTCTCGTCCCGCTTGAACATGGGGCCCAGCACGTAGCCCAGCACAGGCACAGCCAGCACCGCACCCACAGCGGCATTCAGGCCGAGCGAAAGCTTGAAGAGAAAGACACGCCGCGAATGCTTCGCGCTCTTCTCCGCGGATGCGGGATGCGGCGCGTCCATCGCCGGGGGAGTTGACTCCCCGTGAGTGTTCGCGTGCTTCCGCGGTGGGGCGAGTTCGTCGAATTCATTCATCGGCTCGTATCCTTTGGGCCAGTCGCCGGCTCGGCTGTCTGGCTGGCGGCAGAGTCTGGCTTGTACTGAGTGGTCTGCGCCGCACCCGGGGTGCGATGGGAGGCGATAAAAGCCACAAGATCGGCGATCTCCCCATCCTCTATCGGGGGCCCCCCGTAGCCCGTCCAGTTCGGCATCCCCTCCTCTGGCTTCCCGGCGACGATGATGGTCCGCAGTCCGCCGTCCGTGATCAGATCCAGATAGCTGGGGTCCAGCAGCGAGCCGGCACCGCCAGCATGACAGCGCAGACAAGCCTTGGCGTAAGCCTGCTCGCCACGCTGCGCATCCCCCTCAGACTGGCTCTGGTATGGAGGCACGCCGGACGATGCCATCTGCGCATTGCCCCACTGCGTCACCATGCCGCGCGCCAGGATCTGCACCTGCGCGGCGGTCAGCAAGCCGCCGGAGCTCTGCGCGAAGGCCGGCATCAGCGATCCCGGTATTCCGGCCGCTGTCACCTTCGCAATGTTGTCGATCCCGGCATACGCCAGATACGCCGGGTTACCGAGTGAAACAGCGGTGCCATGCTGCCCGTTGATTCCATGGCAGGCAGCGCAGTTTCCGTTGTAGAGCGTCAGGAAGTCTGAGACTTGGTCCGGCCGCTGCGGCGTGTCACCCGCCGCGGGCCGCCCAGGAAGGCGGCAGCCCAGCACGCCCGCGCTCATTGCCAGCCCGGCCAAAAACCAGAGCACCGTGATTTGGCCTCGGCTCACGATGCTCCACCCCCTTTCTCTTCTTCGTCTTCTCGGGTGCGCAAATCGCTGTGCAGGCCAGCCCGCACCGCCAGCGGAAGCTGACGAAATCCCGAGTCGCGTACATGAATGTGGCGATTGACCACATACCCGGTGACCAGCCCGAAAGCCAGCTGCGACGGCAGGAACCAGGCCCAGTCGATCCGCTGGTTGAGGATCGGGCTGATCAGTCCGAGGAAGCCGTAGAGCAAGCTCGTCCAGAACAGCGGAACCACAAAACCCGCGGTAAGGATGGGCTTTCGCGGGAAGATCGGCAGCAGCGCAGCATACAGCAATCCGACCAGGGGACAGGTAACCCCATGGATGATCGAGGCCGCGATCAATCCGCGCCAATGGAATTGGTCGAAGAAGGCGTCGCTCTGGTTCGCCCAGGACGGGAACCCTCCCGCCGCGAGAATGTTGACCGCATACCAAGGGCTATGGTGCTTCAGCAGACCGAAGAGCAGGGCCGGCACCAACATGGCGACACCGCCAGCCACGCCGCCTTCCAGTCCCGCCACCAGACTGAACGTCTCCACCGTCTGCACCTGGTGGTGCGCCGAAGAGACGCCTAAACGCGCCACTTCACGCCTGGATCGCGTGATCTCCACTCGCTCATCCGAAATCGGCACAAGCTCATGCCTCTCATGAGGCAGCACCTCGCGGAACCAGCCGATGGCTGCGTACACTGCCATCGCAGCGCCCACCAGCGTGACCCACGGCGAAGTCACCAGGCCGGCGATGGAGAGGGCGATGCCGAGCGCGAGAACCACCGGCCAAGCTGTCGGCGCCGGCATTTCGATGGTCTCGGATGCGGTTGCGGACCGGCGAATTTTTACCTCTACGGACATGCGCTTCGTCTCCTGGTCAGCTACCGCCCCACCACGTACACAACCGTAAACACCACCACCCATACTGCATCCACGAAATGCCAGTACAGCGACAGGATCTCCAGACGTTCGGCATGATGATGTTCCAGCCGTCTGGTCAGGCCGAAGATGGTGACCAGACCCAGCATCAACAGTCCCACCACCACGTGAGTCGCGTGCAGGCCGACGAGTGAATAGAAAGTCGTTCCAAAGAGATTCGTGCGAATTGTCAATCCTCGATGCACGATCAGGTCAAACCACTCATACGCCGTGAATACAAGGAAGATCGTTCCCAGCAAGACCGTCAGGCCGACCCAGAACGTCGCCGCGGACGCTTTACCCTTGCGCAGCTCCGCCACTCCCTGGTGCACTGTGAAACTGCTCGAGAGCAGGCAGATGGTTGCGACGATCGGCAGGTCGAGCACCTCGCGCGGGGTCGGACCGCTCAGGCTCTTGCCCAGGTAGAAGATGTAGGCGACCACGAAGATAACGAAGATCGCACTCTCCGCGACAATCAGGCAGCACATGCCCACCAGGCCGCGCGAGGGATGGTTCGCGTACGTCTGCCGGTAAGAAACGGATCCTGTCGTCGGCATGGTGCTCATGCGCTGGCCTCACATCTCATAGTCGGTGTCCGGGTCGTCTGGATGCTTGATATCCCATAGCGGGCGGCGGCTATGCACCACCGGTTCTTCGGCGAAGTTGTAGGAAGGCGGCGGCGAGGCAGTCGACCATTCCAGCGTCCAGCTGTCCCATGGATCGGGACCGGCGCGCTCACCGTAACGAAGTGACGCGATCAGATTCCACACGAAGATCGCAACGGCGATCATCTGAAATACCGTGCCGATCGAAACCAGCATGTTCCAACCGCCCCATCCGCGGTCCGCCTCGTAGGTGTAGATGCGCCGCGGCATCCCCAGCACGCCGGGGATATGCATCAGGTCGAAGGTCATGTGGAAGCCGAACAGGAAGAGCCAGAACTGCCACTTCCCCAGCCGTTCGCTCAACAGCCGCCCGCTCATCTTCGGGTACCAGTAGAAGAAGGCGGCGAAGATCATGAATAAGATGGAGCCGACCAGCACAAAATGGAAGTGGGCCACGACGAAGTACGAGTTGCCAAGTTGCCAGTCGAACGGCGAAACGGAGAGCACGATTCCCGTAAGGCCGGCAATCAGGAAATTGAACAGAAAGCCTACCGAGAACATCATGGCAACGGTGTAGCGGACCCGGCCGCCCCAGATGGTTGCGAGCCAGTTGAAGATCTTGATGCCGGTCGGCACCGCGATGACCATCGTGGCCAGCGTGAAAAAGCTATTTGGCCCGGGCCCCAGCCCTACCGTAAACATGTGATGAGCCCACACGCTGAGGCTGATGAATCCGATGGCGATGGTCGCAAGCACCATCGCCGGATAGCCGAAGATCACCTTGCGCGAAAAGACCGGGATGATCTCGTTGGCAAACGCGAAGGCCGGAAGCACCAGGATGTATACCTCCGGATGGCCGAAGATCCAGAAGAAGTGCATCCACATCACGGCCGAGCCACCCGCCTGCGTATCGAAGAAATGCGCGCCCAGATAGCGATCGAGGCAAAGCATGATCTGCGCCGCAGTCAATGGGCTGACGGCTACGAGCACCAGAAAGCAGGTGATCAGGTAAAGCCAGACCAGCAGCGGCATGCGCATCAGCTTCATGCCGCGGCAGCGCATGCACAGGGTGGTGCAAATGATGTTCAGCGCGGTGCCCACCGAGCCGATGCCGCTCAGCAGCACGCCAAGGGTCCAATAGTCGGTGCTATGCCCCGGCGAAAACAGCCTGGAGGTCAGCGGCGCATAGGCAAACCAGCCCACGTCGGGGGCCGACCCCGCTCCATACAATCCATCGCCACCCACCACACTGAAGTAAAGCAGCAGCCCGCCAAAGAATGAGATCCAGAACGAAAACGCGTTCAGCCGCGGGAAAGCCATATCCCGGGCACCGATCATCAGCGGGATCAGGTAGTTGCCGAAGCCGAAAAGGATCGGCATGCCGACGAAAAACACCATCGTCGTCCCATGCATGGTGAACAGGCGGTTGAACGTGGAAGGGCTCACCAGGTTGTTGTTCGGCACCGCAAGCTGCCAGCGCATGACCGCCGCCTCCAGCCCGGCGACCACCAGGAACAGCAATGCGGAGAGGATGTAGAGAATGCCAATCCGCTTGTGATCGACCGTCATAATCCAGCCATGGAGGTACTCCACCATGAGCTGTCTATGGCCGGCAGGGGACGATGTTGTCTCGTCGATCGATGAAACGCTCGTTACGGAAGCCATGAATCGCTCCTGCCTGGTGAGGGCGTGACGCGCGTACGGGTTTAGTGTAACGACTCCAGGTACTCGGAAACGAGGTCGATGTCGCTGTCCGTCAAATGCATCGCCGGCATCAAGGCGCCCTCTTTGTAGTGGTCGGGATCCTTGATCCACTCCCGCAGATGCTCCGGCGTGTTGGTCACGGCGCCCGAGGCAAGCGTATCCCGGCTGGCAAAATGCGTGAGGTCCGGACCGAAGCGGCCGTCCGCGACGGTCCCGCGAATGCGATGACAATTCATGCAGGCGTTGCCCTCGAAGACGGCGCGTCCCGCCGCTACCGCCGCGGATGGAGCTGCCGGCCGCTCCTGCCCCGCCAGCCAGGCAGCGAAGTCCTGCTGCGTCTGGGCATACACGCGGATCAGCATCTTGGCATGCTGGGTGCCGCAGTACTGGGCACACTGGCCCAGATACAGACCAGGATCCTTCGGATCGAACCACATCACGTTGATCTTGTTCGGGATGACGTCCAGCTTGCCCGCCAGCCTGGGCACCCAGAAGCTGTGGTCCGTGTCGGCTGAAATCATGGTCAGGAACGTCGGCCTGGGATGGGTCTCCTCGCTGACCGGGATGTGCAGTTCGTTCGCGGTAACGACATCGGTTCCCGGGTAGCGGAACTCCCACCAGAACTGGTGGCCGACCACCGTCACGTTCAGCGTTCCGGGGGGCGCGCTCTGCCGCTCGGTGGCAATGATCACCCGTGCCGTGGCCAGAAACAGCACCACCACGATCAGGATGGGAATCACCGTCCACGAGAGCTCAATCTGGTTGCTCCCGTACAACTGCACCGGCTCACGGTCATCCTGCTCAGGCCGCTCGCGATAGGCAATGAGCGCATACAACAGCAACCCGCCCACCACCAGGAAGATTGCCCCAACGATACTCAGGGTCAGCAGAGAAAGACCGAAGATGGCGCGTGCGGGAGAGGCGGCCGGCGAGAAGATCGACGTCGGAACGGATCCGTGAAGCAGCACCATAGAGGTCAACTCCATCCACACAGGGGCCCGTTCTTTCGATTGTCGCACCGATTCAAATTTCAGGGACTGAGCTCAGCCCATGAAGACGCAGCCAACTTGAGCCCGGAGAGCCTCCGGCACCGATTGCTTCAAGAGATGCAAACGAATCGTCAAAAGGAGGTATCGAGCCTCGTACCAGATGGAGGCAGACCTGACGCCGCCGCTTCCTCCGCGTGTTTCGTGCACACCGCTCCAGCTCAATCCTCCGGTTCGGAGGCTGCCATCCGCGTTGCGCCGGAGGCGATCTTCTCGGAGATGGCCGCCGGCACGAAGTCGTAGTGATCCATCTCCATGCGGAAACATCCCCGCCCCTGAGTCAGGGACGTCAGAGCGGTTCCATAGCTGAGCATCTCCGCCAGCGGCACCTGGGCATGGATCAGGGTTCCCGAAACGGTACTTCCCATCCCCTGAATCCGGCCCCTGCGGCCGTTCAGATCGCCGATCACCGCGCCCGCACACTCCTCCGGAACCTCGATCTCGGTCCGCATCACAGGTTCGAGCAGCGCGGGCTTGGCATGTTCCATGCAGGCACGGAACGCCGCGCGACCGGCCATCTTGAAAGCAATTTCGCTCGAGTCCACCTCGTGATAACTGCCGTCGAAGACGACTGCGCGAAAATCCACCATCGGATATCCGGCCAGGTGACCGCGCGCAGCGGACTCCTGAATCCCCTTCTCCACCGCTGGAACGAAGTGGCGCGGGATTGAACCGCCGAAGATGTCGTTCACGAATTCGAAACCGCTTCCCCGTGCGAGCGGCTCGACCCGTATCCTGCAGTCGGCAAATTGCCCGTGTCCGCCGCTTTGCTTCTTGTGCCTCCCGTGCCCCACGGAACTCGCTCTGATCGTCTCGCGGTATGGAACCTTCGGGGCTTTCAAGGCCACCTCAACATGGAAACGCCGCCGCAGCCTGGCTACCACCGCTTCGATGTGCAGTTGTCCCGTCCCGGCGAGCAGAAATTCGTTCGTCTGGGGATCGCGAAAGAACCGCAGCAGCAGATCCTCCTCCATCAGCTTGTGCAGCGCCGGGGACAGCTTGTCCTCGTCGGCGCGCGACCTCGGTTCGATGGCATAGGTCATCACCGGCTCCGGCACCGGTACCGGCTCCATCAGGACCTCCTGCCCCTTCACCCCGAGGGTATCTCCCGTCTGGGTCACACGCAGCTTCGCCACCGCGCCCAGATCGCCCGCGTGCAGCTCCGCCACCTCCAGCAGGCGCCGGCCCTGCATCACTCCAGGATGAACCAGCCGCTCGCTCTCCCCGCGTGCATAATTCTCGAGCGTGATCTCGGACCGGATGCATCCGCTGATCACCTTGAAGTAGGAAAGCCGTCCCGCAAACGGATCGACCAGCGTCTTGTACACGTAGATCGTGGCCGGCTCGCGGTCGTCCACATTCCGCATCACCGTCTCCACGGAATCCGTCACCGCCGCTGTCCCGTTGCCGCCGTGGCGAACCTGCCTTCTGGTGGCAAACGGCGCTCGTTCCTTCGGCGATGGAGCATACACCTTCAGAAAATCCAGCAGGTGATCGGTGCCCACATTGCGCAGCGCGCTTACATAAAGCACAGGAAAGATCCTGTCCTCGCGGATCGCTTCATGTAGTGCCTCGACCAGGTGATCCTGTGGAATCGTACCCAGCGCGAAGAACTCGTCCATCAGCTCATCCTTGCCTTCGGCCACCAGTTCTACAAGCGCTTCATGAGCAATCCTCGCATCCTCCGCAAACGCGTTCGGAAGCTCGCCCACACTGCCGCGCCCGTCGCCATCCAGACGGTAAAACAAGGCCTCCATGCTCACCAGGTCGATCACTCCATGAAATCCACTCTCATCGACGATCGGAAGTTGAACCGGTACCACCTGTCTTCCCCATCGGGCGCGTAACCGCTCCAGCATCTCTTCGCGGGCTGCAGACTTGGCATGGTCCACCTGGTTGATCACGATGATCCGGGGGCTGCTGACCTCGTCGGCAAAGCTCCAGGTGGTTTCGGTCACAGGCTCGATGCCAGTCTGCGCGTTCAGCACCACCAGCGCATTTTCCACCGGCAACATGGCGGCCCGCGCTTCATGCACGAACATATGGAATCCGGGGGTATCAATCAGGTTTAACTTGACGCCATCCCACTCCGCCATTGCGACGGCGTTCGCCATGGTCATGCCGCGCGCCACCTCCTCTTCGTCGTAGAAGGTGGCGCCGCCGCCCGAGTCGGAGCGGCCGTTGGCTACCGCACCTCCCGCCGTCCTGAGGATTGCCGACATCAAGCAGGTCTTGCCGCTGTGCGCGTGCCCCAGGATGGCAACGTTCCGGATATCCGCGCTCGAGTAGCATCGCATAGGGTTCTCCTCTGATCGGGTCCTTCACCAGCCTTCTTCCCGATCTCGCCACCACGGGCGTGGAGCTGCTCCCGCCGCAGGCAATGGACAACTTCATGAAGCCGCCATTCTAGACCGCAAATCCCGAAAGCGGGGAGTGTCAAAGCACCATTTTTCACCGGCACCGGATGGTGTGCGCGGGAGCCTTCCCGGATCGGTTTTTGGCGATGCAGCTACAAAGGGCTTCCCACAACCTTGATCTCGGCAAGGCGGACAGGCGCATTCACCGGATTCGGCGTGACCACCAGTCGCAGAAATCGGCCTGTGCTTCCCTTCGGCAGAGCCTCGGCAAGCTCCCCGGCAGAAGCTTCAGGCTTGCTTCCATTGACGGCCATCCTCCAGGTCACGCCATCATCGGAGGTTTGAATGGCGTAGCCGACGCCCCCCGCTCCTGCAAACAGCAGGCTCACGCTCTTCAGCCGGCATCGCCCTTCGAGATCCACCTGCCAGAATGCCTTGCCATCTGCCGCTGGTTGCCAGAAGGTTGCCGCATCTCCATCGTTCGCCAGGCGGCTGCTGTGGCCGGGTGCACTCGAACTCGCGTCCGTCGGTCGATTCAACGAGAGATCCACCTCCACGCTCGGCGCCGGGTTCGCCACCTCAAGCCTTCCGTATGGCCGCGCCGCCACCAGCGGGGTCACCCCGGGCACGAAGCGTGGACCTCCGGCCGCGGCGATCATCAGCTCAGCCGATGCCAGCCCCGGCGAACTCGCCCTCACCACGATCGCGCCACTCTGGTACGACCGCATCTCGATCGCCGCCGCACCGTCGCGAATCGCGATGTCGGAGTCGGCCGCGAACTCGATCGAACGTCCGGTCGGAAACTCGCCCGGCCCCGACACAATCTCGAGCTTCACCGGCGGAGCCTCCGCCACCTGCCGTCCATCCGCGCCGCGCACCCTGACGATCAGTTGCACATCGTCCGTTCCATCTGCCCGCATCGCGCCGGCCTTATCCGCTTCCAGCGTCAAACCAGCCGCCTGGCCCGCTTGCGGCCAGGCCGGCGGCGCAATCTTCAGGTATTCATTCCGGTACCAGAACCACATCCGCTTCGGCAGACGGAAGTAGTCGATCATTCCAGTTCGGCCGAGATTCGCAAAGATGCTGCCGTGGTCGAAGGCGCACCATAGCGCCTGCCCGCTGCGCCACGAGAACTCCGGCTGCCCGGCCAGGTCGCCCCAGCCCGGCGTGTACTCACCCGGCCGGTCCGACTCGGTCGAGCCATATTCGGTCACCGCGTTGGGTACGCCGGGGTCGATAAACAGCTTGGCGCCGTCGCCGTTATAGCCGGCTACATCGCCGATCTTGTCCAGATCTCCGCGCTGCACGCCTCCAATCGCCGCCGGACGCGTGGGATCGAGCTGGTGCGTCTCCTCCACCAGCTTCTTGAGGAAGATCCTGATCTTCGGCAGCAGGTCGGAATCCGAAAAGAACACCTCGTTGCCCATGCTCCAAGCAATGATCGAGGGATGATTGCGATTGATGCGGATCATCTCCGCCAGACTGCGCTCGACGCTCTCTTCAAATGGAGCCTGATCCTGCACGTTGGGCGGATACGCGCTCGCCGTCCACGATCCTTCCACCTTCGCGCCACCCGTGCCCCAGAACGAGTTCTCCGACCACAACAGCACGCCCTGCCGGTCGCACTCATCGGCAAACACCGGCGAGTGCGGGTAGTGCGATCCACGGATGAAGTCCATGCCGGCCTCTTTCACCAGGCGAACATCCCGCGCGATTCCCGCGTTGGTCACACCATCGCCCCAACCCGCATGATCCTGGTGCACATCGGCCCCGTGGAAGTAATAATGCTCTCCGTTCAGAAAGAGTCCCTGCTCCGCAGTCCAGCGAATCCAACGGAATCCAAACCGGGTCGTGTACCGGTCCACTTCTCGCCCATCCTCCACAACCTGGCTCACGGCGGTGTACATGTTCGGGTGCGACGGACTCCACAACGCCGGACTCGCCACAAACGGCGTCGTCTGCTCGACGGTCAGCTTCGCCCGCGGCCCCAGCTTCTGCTCGGAAGCGACCGTCGCCACCTTGCGTCCGCCTTCATCCAGAATGTCAGTTCGAAGCCGGAAAATCCGCGGACGATCACTCTCGTTCACCAGGTCGGTTGCGACGTGGACCGGACCTCCCTTGGCACTCAGTCCGGGTGTCGTCACGCAGGTTCCATACCAGTCCACGTGCAGGTCCGGCGTGGCCACCACGTACACGTTGCGATAGATGCCGCCATTGAAGTTGTGCTCTCCTCCGCGCGGGTTCAGCCGGGCATTCCACAGGTTGTTCAAGCGCACCGCGAGCACGTTGTCTCCCCGCACCAGTGCATCCGTCACGTCGATCGAAAAGCCGGTATAGCCGCCCAGGTGACCGCCCACCCGTTTGCCATTGACATATACCTCAGCGTCCTGGAACGCGGCCTCGAACTCGATCGAGGTTCGTTCGCGCGAGCCAACGCGATCCATGGTGAAGTGCTTGCGGTACCAGCCATAGCCGACATAAAACTTCGAAGCGCCAAAGTAAGGCAGGCCGAACGAGTGAGGCAGCCCGATCCTCTGCCAATCGCTGTCGTCGAAGCCAGTCGCTTGCGCGCCCGGATGGTCGCCGATCAGAAAACGCCAGTCGCTGTCGATCAGTTTGACCTGCCGCGCCGGACCCGCCGCACGCAGCGGCAACCCCAACACAAGCAAACTTGCGAGCACCAGCAACCTGCGGACCCAACTACCTGCCATGTCACCTTCCGGCCATCGTGAATGCACGCGGAAGGTGCCCCTTGCTGGAAACGCCGCTTGGAGAAATGCCCGCCACGCACCGCGCACTTCGATCATGACATAGCCGGCCAGGGCGCCTCACCCGCAACGCTACCGGGCCAGTCACCCCATCTTGATGCCGTGCTCCCCCACCATCGTGAAGACATCCAGCAGGTTCGTCATGCCCAGCAGGTGCCGCACCTGCTGGCCCAGGTTGATCAACTCCAACTGGCAATGGGACGTCTTCGCCGAGACGTAAAGGCGCACCAGTACACCCAGGCCGAGGCTGTCCATGTGCTTCAGGTCCGTCAGGTCGAGAATGATCCGGCGACTGTGCGGAATCAGCCGGCTCACCTGCTCGTACAGCACATCCGTCACTCCGGAGACCAGCCTGCCATGGCAGCGCACCACCGCGATGTCGCCTTTCTGCTCCACCTCAAGTGTCAGGACCGTTGCGGATGCTTGGTCGGGCATGCCTGCTCCAGGGGTCACAAATCCCTCACAGGTCCGGAGGGAAGCCTTGCGTGGCTGAGATTCTCGCACGAACGGACCGCACCATGCGAATTGCGGCGAATGCCTTCAGCCAGAAATGCAGAAAAGCCGGCCGGAAGCGCGAACCACACGCCCCGGCCGGCTTACTGGATGATGCAGGTTAGCGCTTCATCGAGGTGCCGAACGTGACCGTCAGCATGATGCTGCGGCCGGAGTTGACCGCCACGTTATCGCCACCCGCGATCTGCGTCTGCGACGTCGCCAGGAACGGATTTCCGAAGAGCGAGCCCGGCGCCACCGGGACCGGAGTCGAATTGTTCGCCAGCGTAATGCCGTTGATGCTGTTGTCGTTGAAGAGGTTGGTGAAGTCGAGGCGGAACTTGGTATTGTTGAACCGGCCGCCGCTGTGAATCGTGTAGTTCACATACATGTCCGACAGGCTGAACGGATGGATCGTGTAGGCGTCGTGATAGCCGTTCGGGCTGTCGATGTAGTAGGTGCCGATGCGCTTGTTGAAGAACGCCGCGTCCCAGCTTCCTTTCTGGTACAGAAGCGCCATCGTCTCGATATCGGAGGGCGTCTGCTGTACATCCAGCCCGCTCGGCGTGTTGACGACGGGCGCCGTCTGGGCGGCGCACGCGGCCAGCGCCGCGGTCGTCGTGCCCAGGCAGGTGGAGGTCAGGCTGCCGCCAGTGTAGACGGCCCGATCGTAGCTGGCGTTCAGATAAAGGCTCAGGCCGCGCGTCATGTAGACGTTCGCCTCACCTTCGACTCCCTGCGTCACCGATGGCGGTGTCGCGAAGAAGACAGGCTCGCCGCCGTCCCCTTGCGGCGTTACGGACGAGTAACCGTTGTCGAAGTGAATGTGGTAGTAGTCCGCATCGAAGGTCACATTCTTCAGCTTCAGCACTGTACCCGTCTGGTACGTGGTGTTCTTCTGCTGGTTGGGCAGGGTCTTGACCGGGGTCGCGCTCCCCGTGGTTCCCTGGTTGAAGTCAAAGACGCTGGAGGGCGGAACGATGCTGCCCTCCGCGAACTGTCCATAGACCGACCAGTTATTCTGGAGGCGGTAGTTTGCCGTGACGGAAGGCAGCGTGGCGAAGTAGCTTCCGCCGTTCGAGATGAAGCTGGCGGGGTTGCCGGATGCCAGCGGTCCGATGGTCTTGCCGTCGTCCGCAAACTGCTGCGTCCCGACCGTGTAGTAGGAGAACTTGACGCCCGGCGTGATGCTGAGCTTCTTGGTGGCGTGGAACTCGTACTCAGCGAATGGCTGGTAAGAATCGGTCACAAACTTCTCGGCGAAGTTAGGAAGAGCCTGATCCTTGTAGCCGTTCAATGGGTCGGTCGGATACTGGTGCCGGTTGGTCTTCGCCCACTCGTACCACATGCCCGCGCGCAGAATGCCGAACTTCGACACCTGGCTTAGAACGCTGGTTTCGCCGTACTTGCGATAGCTGTTGTACTTATCCACTGCGCACGGCAATTTGCCCTTCACCTGAACGTCGCAAGGCTCGATGGGAAGTCCGAGGTAGGTGTTCGATCCGTTGATCGTCGTCGCCTCGGTGATCGTTACGGCGTTCGAATACTTCTCTGAGTTATCGTAGTTGTAGGTGTACGGCTTGATATCCAGCACGAAGTTGTGCCCGAACTCCTTATGCACGCCGACATACTCGAAGTCCGTCGGGACATGGTAGAAGTTGTACTTCGTATCCAGGTAGAGCAGCGGGTCGGAGCTGTTGGTCAGCAGGAAATTGATGCCCGCGCCGGTGTAGGGCAGGAGCGCCGCGCTGGTCTTGGAGACCGTGCAGCTATACGCGTTCGTCGCTGAGACACCGTACATCTGGCAGCGCGTCGCCGAGAAGTTCGGCGTATTCGCATCCACCCAGATCACCGCCGAGTACCCGGTCAGCACCGTCTTCGGATTGATCCTGTATTCGAACTTGAGATCGCCGCCGTTCTGGTTCTGATTGTTCAGCGTCTGCCAGCCATGCGACTGCATATGGTGGATGTCGATGGTGGTGTTGAACTTCTTGCCGGGACCGAAGCTGCCCGAGTCGTACTGTGCGTCGTACAGGTACGTGTTAAAGGATCCGCCGGAGAAGGTGGCGCGAACGTTCTGCAGCGGAGACAGATCCTTCGAGAGCAGGTGAATCGATCCGCCGAATGGCGCCGGTCCAATGGTGGAAGCAGTGCCGGGGCTGCGGTCGAAGTCGATGCCGCCAAGGAACATCGATGGGAAGAACGCCCACGAGTGATGGGTGGGAGTGTTGGTGTCGTAGAACGGGATGCCGTCGAAGTCGATGTCGTAATCGCCATCGGGAAAGCCGCGGAAGTACGTCTTGCTCTGGCCGAGCCCGATGCCGTCGCTGCTCAGGGTGAACGTGGACGGCGCCATCTGCACCGCTTCGCCGTAGTCCGCGATCGGCGAAGTGAAGTTGTTGATGAAGGCCTGCGTGATCTCGGTGCGCGCGGAGGTCTCGCCCAGCAGTGCATCCATCGGGGCGAGCGCGGCCGCGACCGACCCGGTCGAGTTGGCGTCCACTTCAATGGTGTCGGAGGCGCCGCTGACCGCCAGCGTCAACGCGAGCGGAGCCGCTCCGTCTGCCGCGACCATCACCTTCTGCGAGACGGCGGAAAAGCCGGGCGCCACAGCCTGCACCGTGTAGCTTCCGGCAGGAAGACCGGCAAGCGAGAAGCGCCCGGCAGCATCGGAGGTTGCCGACATGGTCTGACCGGTGGCGTCGTTGTGTACCGTCACGGAGGCGCGTGCGATCATCCCGCCCTTGGCGTCGGCGACCGTGCCGCTGAGCCCCGGAGCCGCAGTCTGGGCGAAGATCATGGTGGCAGAAAGAGCAAGCGAGCCGGCAGCGGCGACCCGGGCCGCGCGACTCAAGGCCGTCCGGTTGGTAAACGCTGGTTCAAGAAACTTCATGATGCGTCCTCTGCTCTGTCATCGAGCGCGTGGTGATGTGCATCCGCGGCAAAGCCGCGCACGGGGTTGTAGCCGCTGGAGCGAAAGGCTCATGGCGGCGGCGGGTGTAGCAACTCCATTCAGACTCGGAGGGCCGGGGAGGTCGTCGACACGTCGCTGTACTGGCATTGCAAGCTGTAGAGCCAGCCTGTTTGGGCGTGGGCTCGTACGTCAATGCGGTTTACAGCAAGAACCAGAACTCGTTCGTTCGTCTGCTCGTGCGATACCTAAAGTATGGCGAAGAGGGACGCGCGGACGAATGAACGAGCCGTGAAAAAACTGTTACAGCACGATGTAAGGCAAGGAAAAGCCGGGCCTTATGGGCCCGGCCGATGCGAACTCCAGGCAAGCTGAGTTAGACAGTCTCCGCCGAGCGCGCGTGAGTCGCCTCACGTTGAGCCGCGGGGGTCTGGCGCTTGAAGCTTTCGAGGAACGACTTGAGCAGCACGTACAGCACCGGAATGAAGGCCAGGTTGAGGACCGTGGACAGCAGCATCCCGCCGACCACGGCCGTGCCCACCGAGTGGCGTCCGTTGGCGCCGGCACCCGTCGCAAAGTACAGCGGAAGCACCCCCAGGATGAAGGCGAAGGAGGTCATCAGGATCGGCCGCAGGCGAAGTTCAGCCGCCTCGATCGCAGCATCCATGATGGTGCGCCCCTGCTCTCGCAACTGCTCCGCAAACTCGACGATCAGGATCGAGTTCTTCGCCGACAGGCCGATCAGCATCACCAGTCCAATCTGCACATAGACGTCGTCCACCAGCCCACGTGCTGCCACGAGCCCCAGCGCGCCCAGGATCGCCATCGGGACGGCGAGCAGGATGATGAACGGCAGCGCAAACGATTCGTACTGGGCGGAGAGCGTGAGATAGACCACAAGCAGGCCCAGTCCGAAGATGATGATCGCCTTGCCGGCAGATTCAACCTCTTCAAGCGCCAGACCGGTCCAGGAGAAAGTCATCCCCTGCAGCTTGTTCTTCTCGAACAGCTTCTGCATGGCGTCGAGCGCTTGGCCCGACGAGAGTCCCGGGGCCCCGGAACCGTCAATCTCTGCCGAACGGAAAAGATCGTAGTGGTAGATCACCTGGGGTCCGCTGGTTGTTGTCAGTGCGACCAGGTTGTCCAGCGGCACCATGGAACCCGAGTTGGATCGCACGTAAAACTGACGCAGATCCTCGCCATTCCGCCGGTACTGCGAATCCGCCTGGACGTACACGCGGTACGAGCGGTTGTTGAAGTCGAAGTCGTTCACGTAGGTAGACCCCATGAAGGTCTGGAGCGCGGCGGAGATCTGCGTGAGCGGAACTCCGATGGCTTCCGCTTTTTCGCGATCGATCGAGACCGCCAGTTGGGGATCGTTCGAGGTGAAAGGCGAGTAGAGTCCGATCACCGGCGATCCGGGTGCCCGGGACGAGGCGACCATCTGCTTCACCACGCGATCGATGTCGGCGAAGGTGTTGCGGCCGTTATCCTGCACTTCAAACTGGAAGCCGCCCACCGACCCGATGCCCTGGATAGCCGGCGGCTCGAAGGCCGCCACAATGCCACCGGGAACAGCGAAGAGCTTGGGCGCGACCCGGCGCACGATCTCGGCCTGGGTGTGCCCTTTGCCCTGCTTGGTCCGATCGTCCACGGGCTTCAGCGGAGCGAAGATGAGACCGGCATTCGGCGTCGATCCCCCCGAGAGCGAGAAACCCATGACGGAGAACGTGCCATAAACGTCAGGCTCCTGCAGGATGATCTTGGACGCCTTGTCGGCGACATCCGTGGTGTAGGCCAGAGAAGCACCCGGCGGAGTCTGCACGATGCACAGGAAGTAGCCCTGGTCTTCGCTGGGGACGAACGCGGTCGGGACATGCTGGTACATGTAGACGGTGGCGGCGAGGCCGGCGATAAAGAGCAGGACCATGACTGTCTTCAACCGCATGACCAGCAGCGTGACCGTCTTCGCATACCAGCGGCCGAGCGCCTTGATTCCCTCGTCGATCCACTTCAGCAGACCGCCATGGTGCTGCTCTTCGCGCAGCAGGATCGCCGCCAGCGCGGGCGAAAGCGTCAGCGCATTGAACGCAGAGATGGCAATCGCAAAGGCGATCGTCAGTGAAAACTGCTTGTACAGAATGCCGGTCGTGCCGGGGAAGAAGCTGACCGGCACGAACACCGAGATCAGCACGAGCGAGGTAGCGATGACAGCGCTGGTCACCTCGCCCATGGCCACGCTGGTGGCGTGGTGCGGGTCACGATCGCCTTCACCGATGTGGCGCTGCACGTTTTCAATCACGACGATGGCGTCGTCCACCACCAGGCCGGTCGCCAGCGTAATGCCGAAGAGCGTCAGCGAGTTGATGGAGAAGCCAAAAATCTTGACGAACAGGAAGGTGCCGATGAGCGAGACCGGGATCGTTACCGCCGGGATGATGGTCGCGCGCCAGTCCTGCAGGAAGAGGAAGATGACGATGATGACGATCACGATCGCCTCGATCAGCGTCACCAGAACCTCGTGAATCGAGTCAGAAACGGACTGGGTGGTGTCCACGGCGATGGCATAGGCCAGACCCGGGGGGAAGTTCTTCTTCAGCTCCAGCAGCACGGCGCGGCAGCGCTTGGCCACGTCGAGCGCATTGGCATTGGCAAGCTGCTGGATACCGATTCCGACCGCATCGCCGCCGGAGAACTTGAGCGACGTCGCGTAGCTTTCGGCGCCCACCTCCGCGCGGCCCACGTCTTTCAACTGGACCAGCCCCGCGCCCGCGGTGGTCGATCCGGGCTGGTTCTTCAGGATGATGTTCTCGAACTGCCGCGGATCGGAAAGACGTCCAACCACGCGCACAGCCATCTGGTAGTTCTGCCTGCCATTGTTGGGCGGCGAGCCAAGCTGCCCAGCCGGAATCTCAACGTTCTGCTCCTGCAGGGCGTTGGTCACATCGAGCGCGGTCAGCCCGCGCGCCGCCAGCTTCGCCGGATCGAGCCACACCCGCATGGCGTACTTGCGCTCGCCGAAGACCTGCACATCGCCCACGCCCGGCACGCGCTTCAACGCATCCTTGATGTAGACGTCGATGTAGTTCGAGACAAACTCATCGGAGAGCGTGTGATCGGGCGAGGTGAAGCCGCCGACCAGGACGAAGTTCGAGTTGGCCTTGGTAATCGTGATGCCGGTATTGTTGACCGCCGCCGGCAGTCGTCCGGAGGCCGACGAGACGCGGTTTTGCACGTCCACCGCGGCGATGTTGAGGTCGTAGCCGGTGTTGAAGGTCACCGTGATCGCCGAGGTTCCGTCGTTCGCGGACACCGATGAGATGTAGCGCATGCCTTCGACGCCGTTGATCGACTGCTCCAGCGGAATGGTGACCGCCGACTCGACGATGGCGGCGTTCGCGCCTACATAGTTCGAGGTAACCACGACCTGCGGCGGCGCAAGTTGCGGATACTGCGCGATCGGCAGGCTGGGAATCGACACCGCGCCAGCCAGAATGATCAGAAGCGCGCTGACGGTCGCGAATACCGGACGGCGGATGAAGAAGTCAACCAAGCTGAAACCCTCGTTCCCTAATCGTGCAACGGTCCGCCGTCGGGCGAACTGGTGCCGTTTGCTTCTAGCTCTTGCCCGCGGCCGGCGGCGGACCCGCCAGCGGCATCACCGGCGCGCCTTCGCCAATCATCTGCAGACCGGACTCGATCACCCGGTCCCCGGGGTTCAATCCTGCCAGAACCGGGTAGCTGTTGCCATCCACATCGCCGAGTTTCACCGGTACCTGGTGGGCCACAAATCCATTCGCGAACGGCCCGGAGCCCTTCACCGCGACAAAAACGAACGGCTGTCCACCCACCATGGAGACGGCCAGCACCGGCACCGTCGGACGCGGAGTCGAACTCCAGGTGACCCGGGCGTTGACCACCTGCTCGTTCCGCACCGAGCCCGGAGGAATCTCCGCCTTGGCCAGGATCCCTTGAATGCCGTTATCCACCTGCGGCGACAGAAACGAGATCGAGGTGTGCGCCAGCACGTCGCCCGCGGTGTCGAGTATGTCCACCGGCAGCCCAATCCGAACCGACGCGGAACGCTCGGTCGGAATATAGATATACGCTTCCAGCCCGGAGTTCTCGTCGAGCGTGGTCAGGATCGTCGACGGCGTAACATAGTCACCCTGGTGCACCGGGATGTCTCCCACGATTCCGGAGAACGGCGCGCGAATCTGGTAGTAGGCGAGCTGCTGCTTCTGCGTGGTGGTCCCGGCCTGGCTCGCCAGATAAGCACCTTTCGCCGCTTCGAAGTTGCCGACCGCGGTATCGTAGGCCTGCTTGGAAGTGATGCCCGCCTCGAACAGCTTCTTCTGCCGTTCGACTTCACCCTTGTTGAATTCGTAGGTGGCCTGGGCCTGTGCCTGCGAGCCCGCCTGCTGCTCGACGGTGGCTACCTGCTTCAGCGGATCGATCTGCATCAGCAACTCACCCTGCTTGACCATCTGCCCGCTGGTAACGAAAATCCTGGTCAGGTTGCCATCCACCTGCGGCTGCATGGTGGCGGAGCGGCGGCTCTTCACGGTTGCAACATAGGTATCGCTGGTCGGCACCGGGGAGAGGGAAACCGGCGCGACCATCACCGGAAGCGCCTGCGGCGCGGCTGCCGGCGGAGCCGCGTGGTGGCAGCCGGACAGCACAAAAACCACTGCCAGCCCGGAGGTCAGCGCTCCGGCCCTCCAACGTTTTGCCAAGATGTTGTCCTCGCTCGCCAGTCCTGTCATTTCTTCGGTCATTGCGTCACTTTCGCCCGCGCAGTCCTCGCAGGGTCTTCCCTTTGCTGTGAATGAATTCATTCCCTTAGATGAGCATGACGGAGAGAGGATGCGAAAGAAGGATTTTTCGGGCGCCGGGTCGCGCAACACCCCCGCCTTTGGCGTCCCTCGGCCGTCCCTTTGACAGCCCCGGACAACTTCAGTAGCCTCAGAAAGGCGGCATCTCGCAGCGTGGGGCTGCCATGTTCTGATCCGCCATCGCGTCCCCGTCGTCCAGAGGCCTAGGACACCGCCCTTTCACGGCGATGACACGGGTTCGAATCCCGTCGGGGACGCCAATATTTTCAGCAACTTAGAGAACTCCCTCACTACATAATTGAATTCCGGTGACTCTGTGGTGACTCATGAACCGCGTCCGCGGCGGTACGAGACCCCCGTCTAGTGGTCAGTTTGAATGTGGTATGCTTTTTCGCGTATGGCTCTTGATACCGAACTCGCAACGTTCGCAAAGATGAGGGATGAACTCGTCGCATCCCACAAGGGCAAATTTGCACTCATTCATCGCGAGGATTTTCTCGGATCGTTCGATAACGCCGAGAATGCATATAGGGATGGCTTGGCAAGGTTTGGACGAGATCCGTTTCTCGTAAAGTTGATAGGGGAACAAGAGGAGACTTACCAAAATTTTGCTCTCTCGTCTGGGCTTATGCATGCCCGTATTTGAGTTTATCTTCTTGACCCCAGCACCTGATTTTGCCGGAACCCTCATGGGGGATGGACCATTGATCCCTGTCGAGGTAAGCATGCCTACTGCTTTACAGGAGTGGTGCGCTAAAAACTCTGTTCCCATCCCGGCTCCAGTGTCTGGCTATGCAATGGTCGACACCGGGGCTTCGATTTCTGGGATACATGAAGACATTTTGACCAGCCTAAGTATCGTTCCGCTGGATTCGATTCCGCTCTCCACTCCAAGTGGTTCATCGAGAACGTTCATCTACCCCACTCAAGTATCGTTTCCTGCGCTCCAGGTCCAGGGGTACTCGATGAGTCGTGTTGCTGGGTTTCAACTCGACTGGACGACAAACGATGGCAAGAGGGTCATTATGCTTCTAGGGCGTGACCTTCTGTCCCAATTCTTGCTTGTGTATAACGGCAAAACCAACACTGTAACGCTAGCCTATTAGTGGGTCTTTCCGGGCTGCCGCGCAAATTATGAAGCCGCTGGGAGCATCGCGCCCATGATTCCGTCTAGCTTGCCCACGGCGCTTGCCACGTAGTCCCGGGACAGGTGGGCATAACGTTGGGTCATGCGGGGCATCTTGTGTCCGAGGATTTGTCCCACCCCGTAGAGGTCTACCCCTTGCTGCACCATCCACGACGCGGCGGTATGTCGCAACGTGTGGAAGCTGGCGTCGGGGTTGCCGAGACGCCCGTCGGGGACGCCAACATTCTTCCCTATTGAGATCCCGGCAACAGTCTTCCGAATGCCTCTGGTGCCCCCTTACCGGTGCACCCATGGCTCTAAGGTCGCAGGACCAGGTGTCCAACGAACCAGCCGGATGGTCGGAAACTCGCGCCGCGCGGCCAACCGTCGCTCAAGCGCAGCCATCTTTCTATTCATGGACATCCTTGAGCCGTTCTCCCCATGCGAGTCCAGTGCCGGCTGGCTGGAGCTCGCGATCGAGTCTTTGCGGCAGCAGGGCCATACGGTTGCGGGGTGGGCGATCCGGGGAAGCCAGCCCGTATTCAGCGTCGACGGCCGCTATATCGACTCGGCGGACGTCTTCAGACTCGCCGGCCTGCAGATTTGAGGTGTTGCCGGGTTCGCAGGCGCTGCCCCCGGTCTGGCGGATCATCCGGCACGGAGAGGTAAGTCCGGCGGAGCCCGAAGCAAGATCGTGCGCTCCCGTAAGTGGCATCTGTTCCGTTTTGGGGCGCTACTCCAGAAATCCCGCCGCGGGTAGCTCGATCCACCAGTCTCCGGCTGGATGCGGCACCTATGATCAACGTGGTAGCACCATCGGAATCCCTGACCAGGGCTGTCCGGTCCCGTCTTCGCCTCCTCCACTAGCGATCCAGCGTCTTAAAGCAAACCAGAGTCTTCCGTAATCCGTTGTTTCGTTTTCCGAAATCGAGCACCATGACGTCGCTATTCCTGTTTTTCGCCATCTTCGGGGCCGGTCTGGTAGCGATCGTCTCCGGCGCTTTCATCGCGGTCGCGGTCGACTACTTTCGCGCAGGCGGACGGAGTGGAACGACGGCGGAAGATGCTTCGAGAAAACGTACCGGCTGACCCGAGAGCAGCGGCACCCGGAGTTCCCCTCCAACACGCAATTCCATGCTTCCACTGGAGCCGCCAGGCTCCCGCCAAATCCATGGCGTTACCGCCCGTCGTGACGCCGGCCCGCGTACCCGCTCGCCTTGTCGCTCCGGAGGCGAGGAGAACTTCGCTTACGATGCGGTACGCTCGTCAGCAACCATGTTTGGTCACCTGCACCGGGTCGCTCTTTCGCTGATCGCTTGCGCCGCCTCGGTGCCTGCGCAAAACCCTGCACCGCCGGCCGCCCAACTTGCCGGACGTGTGGTCGACGCGCATGGGCTGCCCATCGCGGGAGCGGCTCTCGCGCCAGACCACCTGCCGGCCGTAAGGACGGATGGCCTCGGGCGCTTCTCTCTGCCCATGCAGGCGGCCGGGTCAGCCATTCTGGTCTCGGCTCCGGGCATGCAGTCGCGTACCGTCAGCCTGCTCGCGGGCGAAGCCATCGAGGTCAGGCTGGAACCGGCCGGCGTGGAGCAGACGGCCACCGTCACGACCACGCGGTCGGCGGTCGAGGTGGGCGCGTCGGCCAACACGGTTGCGACGCTGAGCGCCGCTGACCTGACCCGCTACCCGGCCTTGACGCTGGACGAACGGCTGCGTCAGCATGCCGGGTTTGAACTCTTCCGGCGTTCGAGCTTCTGGGTCGCAAATCCGACAAGTGAAGGGATTTCGTTACGTGGGCTGGGTTCGACCGCGGCCAGCCGAACCCTGGTCCTGGCGTCGGGCGTGCCGCTGAACGACGCGTTCGGCGGCTGGATCCACTGGGATGAGTTCGCGCCGCAGACGATCGAGGCCGTCACCATCGCGAGCGGCGGCGGCTCGGACCTGTATGGATCGAGCGCGCTCGGCGGGGTCATCGACATCATCCCGGCGGAGCCAGGACCAAGCCAGATCGAAGCCGATCTCGCCGGCGCCTCCGAAGATACGAGCAACCTGAGTGGCCGCGCCGACGCCCGGCAGTCTGGCTGGGGCGAGCTGCTGGCTGCGCAAAGCTTTACGACCGGCGGATACACGACCACGGCGCCGGCGGTGCGCGGGTCGGTCGATATCCCGTCGAACGTTCACTTTGAGACAGGCCGGACCGAGATCGACCGGGTGCTGCCCGGCTCGGATCGTGCCTTCCTGACCGGCAGTGTGCTGAACGAGGCGCGCAGTAACGGAACTCCACTTCAGACCAACGGCACCCGCCTGTGGCGCTACGTGCTGGGTGACGACTTCACGGCGGGCGATCGCATCAGCGGGCGCGTGCGGGGCTTCGGCAGCGACGAAGCCTATCGCCAAAGCTTTTCGGCAATCAACGCGACCCGGTCGGCCGAGACGCTCACGCGTCTGCAGCATGTGCGCACGCAGGAGTTCGGCGCTTCGGCCGATGCCTCCTACCACCGGCCGCGGGTCGCGTTGATTGCCGGGGGCGATCTTCGCGATATCCGGGCTACCGACAATGAGACGCCTTATGCTGCCGGCAGGCCCTCCGGGCTCGACGACACGTCGGCGCGGCAGCGGTTCTTCGGCGGTTTCGGAGAGCTGCTGGCCGAGCATGGTGCATGGTCGGGGGCAGCGTCCATCCGGCTCGACTCGGCGTCGAATCTATCCACCCGTACCCTGACCCAGTCCGGGACAACGCCAGTCGCAGACCGTCACGAGGTGATTCCCAGCCCGCGCGTGGGTCTGGTGCGCCAACTGCCGTGGAACCTCAGCCTGCATGCCTCGGGCTTCCGGGCGTTCCGGACGCCTACGATGAATGAACTCTATCGAACCGGGCAGGTGGGGCAGCAGGCGACCCTGGCGAACTCCTCGCTGGTGTCGGAACGCGCGACCGGGGCCGAGGGCGGTGCGGCCTGGACGTCCCCGGCACATGCGGTCTCTGCGCAGGCTGCTTACTTCTTCACCGGGATCAACCGGCCGGTCTCCGCGGTGCTGATCGCGAGCACCGCCACCACGCTCACCAATCTGCGCGAGAATCTGGGGCAGATTCAGTCGCAGGGGGTGGAGCTGACCGGCCAGCTTCAGCCTGCGCGAACCGTGTCCGTGGATTTCGGCTACCAGTATGCGCACGCAACCGTAACCCGGTTTTCCGCACAGCCGGCGCTGGTCGGGTTGTGGATTCCCGAGGTGCCGCGGCACACGGCGACGGCGCAGGTCCGCCTGAACCCGGCGCCGGCATTCCACTTCGCGGTCTCCGCCCGCGAGAGCGGCCACGCCTTCGACGACAGCTCGAACGTCTATCGGCTGCATGGCTTCTTCGTGCTCGACGCGTACGCGGAAGGCCGGATCGACTCCCATGTGAGCGCCTACGTCTCGTTTCAGAACCTGCTCGACCGGGCGATCGAGACCGCACGCACCCCGTACCTGACGTTGGGCACGCCGTTTACCGCGCAGGGCGGAATACGCGTCCAATGGAAAGCCCGGTAAACTGACTCAGCCGACCCTGGCTCCTGCCCGGCTCCATCTCGGCACCCGCTCAGGACCCGGCGGGCATACCTTCCGCACGAAAGCGCCGATACTGTTGAACTTCGTCCCTGAACCAGGCCTGGAAAAAACCTTCCGCGATCCTGCCGGCAGCGTGGCGATCAGCCGCAGCGGTGTGCTGCGCAGCGTGATCCACGACCACGCCGCAGAGACGCTCGACTTCCTGGCCACGCCGCTCGCCGCCCGGCTTACGGCACAGGGACACCTCATCGCAAGCGAGGTGCTTCGCAGTGACGAAGACGGGCTGTTGCTATCGCATCCGCGCATTCCGTTCATCTCGTACCCCTCGGAGTGGCCGCCGGCGCTGTGGGGCGCGGCCGCCGAACTGACCCTCAACCTCTGCACAGAACTGGTTGAGCAAGGTTGGATTCTGAAGGATGCCACCCCGCTGAACGTCCTCTTCACCGGCACCCGCCCGATCTTTGTCGACCTGCTCTCCATCCGCCGCATCGAGCCCGCCCACCCCATCTGGTTCGCGTACGGGCAGTTCGTGCGGACATTCCTACTGCCGCTGCTGGCCCATACCCAGCTGGGCTGGCGGCTGCAGACGGCGCAGACCTGGCGCGATGGCATCGAGCCGGAGGAGCTCTACGCGGCGCTCTCGTGGTCGCACCGTCTGCGCTTCCCTGCCCGCACGTTCATCACCTTGCCCACGCTGCTCGGCAGGATGATGAAGTCGATGCCGGGCAGCATCAAGCCGCGAACTTCGGCGGATGCCGAGATGACCCGCGGCGTGTTGCTGAAGACGCTCTCGAGCCTGCGATCGGCCATCGAACGCACGGCCCCCGCTCCGCGTTCGTCCAACTGGTCGGCTTACGCGGAGTCCGCAACCCACTACTCGGCGGAGGCGCATGCCGAGAAGCGCCAGTTCGTCGCCGACGCGCTTGCCCGCTGCGCGCCGCGGCACGTGCTGGATGTGGGTTCGAATACCGGGAACTACGCGCGGCTGGCGGCCGCCGCCGGGGCGAACGTGGTGGCGATCGATCAGGACACGCGCGCACTGGAGTTGCTCTACGCGCAATCGCGCCAGGCCGGCCACAACATCCTGCCGCTGTGCGTCGATCTAGCCTTTCCCACCCCGGCCACCGGATGGCAGAACCGCGAGTCCTCCTCGTTTCTGGCCCGCTGCGAAGACCACTTCGACACCGTACTGATGCTGGCGGTCCTTCATCACCTGCTGCTGAGCAGCCAGATTCCGCTGGGGCCGATCGCAGAGCTTTGCGTCCGCATCACCTCCTGCAACCTCATCCTGGAGTGGGTTCCGCCCAGCGATCCCAAGTTCATCGAGGTGCTGCGCGGACGCGAGGCCATCTACGGCCACATCACCGAAGCGGCATTCCGCCAGGCGTTTGCACCGCACTTTCAAATTCTTCGCGAAAGCACCTTGTCCAACGGCCGCATCCTCTTTCACATGCAAAAGCGTCCCGCAAACGGCATCAACGGATGAACTGCCGGTCGGCGAGTTTGCGGCGGCCTCAGACCACCGGAGCGCTTCGAAACGCGAAAGCGGATAAAATCTCACCGTGAATATCGAGTGCGTTACCGACACCCGGCAGGACGTTCCTTCCGGCTTCAAATCCATCCGCAGAGCCTTGCTTTCGGTGACCGACAAGTCCGGCCTGGTGGAGTTCGCCTCCGCCCTGGCCGGCCACGGCGTCGAACTGGTCTCAACCGGGGGAACGGCCAGGGCCCTGCGCGATGCCGGGCTGACCGTGCGCGACATCTCCGATCTCACCGGATTTCCGGAGATGCTGGACGGCCGGGTCAAGACCCTGCACCCCAAGGTGCATGGAGGTCTGCTCCACATCCGCAGCAATCCGGAGCATGTCGCGGCGGTCCAGGAGCATGCCATTGCACCCATCGACATGGTCGTCGTCAACCTGTACGCCTTCGAGAAAACCGCGAAGAAGCCCGGCGTTGCGCCGGCTGAGATCATCGAAAACATCGACATCGGCGGCCCGTCCATGCTGCGCTCAGCCGCCAAGAACTTCGAAGATGTAGCCGTCGTCACGTCGGTCGCGGACTACGCCAGACTGATCGAGGAACTGGATGCGAACGCGGGCGCGCTCTCCCGCGTCACGCGCTGGCAGCTCGCGAAGCAGGCATTTTCGGTCACCGCGGCCTACGACGCAGCCATCGCATCGACGCTGGAATCGCTGGTTGCGACGGAGAATCCGCATCTTCCAGCGGCGTTTGACGAAGCCACGCTGCCGGAGACCCTTCGCATCGTGCAGCC
This sequence comes from Rhodanobacteraceae bacterium, assembly GCA_903970285.1. Lineage (GTDB taxonomy): Bacteria > Acidobacteriota > Terriglobia > Terriglobales > Acidobacteriaceae > Edaphobacter. The sequence goes on from CAJCHN010000108.1 coordinate 49,416, forward strand.
GCGCACCGCCATCCTGCGGTACGGAGAGAATCCGCACCAGCAGGCTGCGTTGTATGCGGACGGCTCCGCAACCGGAGTCGCCGGAGCCCGGCAGTTGCAGGGCAAGGAGCTCTCCTACAACAACCTGGTCGATCTCGACGCCTGCTGGGAGCTGGTATCTGAATTCACCGAGCCTGCCGTCGTCATCATCAAGCACACCAATCCCTGCGGCGCGTCGACCGGCGCGTCGGTGCTGGACGCGTACGTTCGCGCGCTCGCCGCCGATCCGGTCTCCGCCTTCGGCGGTGTGATCGGCATCAACCGCGAGGTGGACGGAGCCGCGGCCGGCGAGATCGCCAGGCTGTTTGTCGAAGCGATCGTCGCACCTTCTTTCACGCCCGAGGCTCTGGAACGCTTCGCCGCCAAAAAGAATCTGCGCCTCATCCAGATCAAGCCGGCCCACACGCCGCGCATCCTCAAGCAGATCTCCGGCGGGCTCCTGGTGCAGACCGCCGACCTGCGGCGCCTCGACGAGGCGGACCTTACCGTCGCAACCACGCGCAAACCGTCGTCGGAGGAGCTGCGCGCCCTGCTCTTTGCCTGGACCATCTGCAAGCACGTCAAGTCCAACGCCATCGTCTACGCTCGCTTCTTCGAGGGCCACGGACAGACGGTCGGCATCGGCGCCGGCCAGATGTCGCGGGTGGATTCAGCCCGCTTCGGCGCCATGAAGGCGGTGCTGCCGCTGGCGGGCTCGGTCGCCGCTTCGGATGCGTTCTTTCCCTTCCCGGACGGCCTCGAAGTTGTCGCGAACGCCGGCGCAACCGCCATCATCCAGCCCGGGGGCTCGGTGCGCGATGCCGAAGTGATCGAGGCGGCGAACCGGCTGAACCTGGCCATGCTGTTTACCGGGGTGCGTCACTTCCGCCACGGATAGGATTGCTGCGCGCCCATCTCCCGGAACGGGTTACGTTGCCGGCCATGAGTTCCCGGCGGTGTTTGTTGATATGGCCGCCTTCATTCCGGCAAAATCGGGCCGCATCTCCGCCTTCGCGTTATACACTTCCGTCCAGGCCCGCGTCCGGGCTGGGCGCCCGAAACAGCATCCAAACCCTTCTCCCAGCCGTCTAAAAGGACAGTCTCATCGCGTTTTTCCAAGCAGCTGAGCGAATGCACCGCCACAGGAAGACTCCAACTATGACTCTGCGCCACTCGGCCACCACGCGAAATCTCCTTGCGACCGCCGCACTCCTCCTCGCAACCCATGCGGTCATGGCGCAGGTCGATACCAAGTCTGCTCCGCCTCCGCCGGCTCCCGATCGCGCCGGAGCCTACTATCACGATGGCCTGGCGCACCTCTACGAGGAGCTTGCCGTCAACAACGGACGTCCCGACTACGCTGCGCAGGCGGTCGAAGAGTACAAGCTGGCGCTGAACGCAGATCCCACGTCCAAGTACCTGCAGGACGGGTTGGCGGACCTTTATTTCAAGATCGGGCGCATCCGCGAAGCCGTGACGGCCGCCCAGGACCAGGTCAAGAAAGATCCGAATGACGTCGCGGCGCACACCCTGCTGGGCAAAGTTTACCTGCGCTCCTTGAACGATATGCAGGGTCCACAGGCGAACGACATGCTGCAGCTCGCCATCGGCGAGTATGAAACTCTCGCTCGCCTGAAGCCGAAGGATGTGGAGACCCACCTGTTGCTCGGGCAGCTTTACGGCCTGAACCACGACACCGCCAAGGCCGAAGCGCAGTTCAAGCTCGCGCAGAGCCTGGACACCGACTCTGAGGAGGCGGTGCTGAACATGGCTCGCCTTTACAGCGAGCAGGGCGAGCCGCAGCAGGCGGTCGATGCGCTCTCCTCGGTGCCGGCGGGCGACCGGTCTTCGCGCATCGATTTCGCGCTCGGCGCCGCCTATGACCAGTTGAAGAAGTACAAACAGGCTGCCGAGGCCTACCAGGCCGCGCTCGAAGACGAGCCCGACAATGCGGACACCCAGCGCGCCCTGGCCAGCGCCCTGCTGAACGATAGCCAGTACGATGCCGCGCTGGCCGTCTACCAGGATCTCGCCAAGGCCGACCCGAACGACTCCCAGGCGCTCTTGAAGATCGCGCAGATCCTGCACCGCCAGGGCAAGTTCCAGGATGCCCTGGCGATGGTGACGAAGGCCAAGGGTGTCGCGGGAAACTCCGACAACCTGGATCTCGCCTTTGAAGAAGCGACGCTTGAAGACGCGCTCGGCCGGTATGACGACGCGGTCACCACGCTGCAGACCATCCTGTCGCAGACCGCTCATCTCGATCACAAGTACAGCGACCCGGAGAAGAACAACCGGGCGATCTTCCTGGACCGCCTCGGCATCATATACGGCGAGCAGAACAAGACGGCGGATGCCATCGCTGCCTACAAGCGGATCATCGACCTGGGTCCCGATTACGTCATTCGCGGCTCCCAGGGCGAGATCAACACCTATTTCGCGGCTCACCAGTGGAAGGAAGCTCTGGCGGTGGCCGGCGATCTCGCCAGGCAGTTCCCCAATGATCCCAGGGTCCAGCTTGCCTACGCGCAGCAGCTCGCGGACGCCGGCCAGGCCGATCAGAGCCTCGCTATCGCAAGGAGCCAACTGAAGGGCAACGCCGACGATCGCGAAGCGCTGTATGACATCGCGGTCATCGATTTCCACCTGCGCCGCTCTCAGGATGCGCTTGCCAGCCTGGACAAGGCGGATGCCCTCGCGACCACGCCCGACGAGCACTTCAGCATCGATCTGCTGCGCGCCACGGTGCTCGATCACGACAAGCAGTACGACGCAGCCGAAGTTCAGTACAAGAAAGCGCTGGCCATCGATCCCAATAACGCCACCATCCTGAACGACTACGGCTACATGCTGGCAGATCATGGCGTCCGCCTGCCCGAGGCGCTGGCCATGATCAAGAAGGCCGTCGAGTTCGAGCCGCAGAACGGCGCGTTTCTCGACTCGCTGGGCTGGGTTTACTTCAAGCTCGGGCAATACGGTCCAGCGGAGGAAAATCTTCACCAGGCCATCGACCGGACGCCCACCGACGCCAGCATTCACGATCACCTGGGACAGGTCTATGAGAAGACTGGCCGCCTGCAGCTCGCGGTCACCCAGTGGGAGCGCTCGATGTCCGAATACGCCCACTCCCTGCCCGCGGACGCGGACCCCGCCGATGTCGCCAAGGTGAAGCACGAGCTGGACGAGGCGCGCGTCAAGCTGGCACGTATATCGCCGGTCCCGAATAAGAAGTCCTAGAGCAATCACCTGTGCTGCCGGCATGCCCCACGCCTCGCTCTCCGCGGCGTGGGGCTTCTCGTCTCAAGCCCTCCATGTTCCTCTAAACTCATTCCAGCACTCAACCAAGCCATGTCCCACGTAACCAACCCGCTCGCGGTTCCCGACGCGTCCCTGGCCGACGCGCTGCACACCCGCGACTATCCTGCTCCTCCACACCCGCATCGCACGCCGTTTCAGCGCGATCGTGAACGGATCGTTCAGGCTCGGGCGTTTCGCCGTCTGGCCGGCAAGACGCAGGTCTTTACCTCGCGTGCCTCGGACCACTTTCGCTCGCGCCTGACGCATACCATGGAAGTCGCCCAGATCGCGCGCGAGGTCGCGGAGGCGCTTGAACTGAACGAGGACCTGGCCGAAGCGCTGGCGCTGGTCCACGATATCGGTCACCCGCCTTTCGGCCACGCCGGCGAGCGTGCGCTCGACCGTTGTCTGCAGGCGCATGGTCTGCGCTTCGATCACAATCTGCACGCGCTCCGCATCGTCGAGCACTTCGAACAGCGCTATGCCGCGCACCGCGGTCTGAACCTCACCCTGGCCGTGCGCGAAGGCATCGTGAAGCATTCGCGCGACTACACGCTCGCGACGCATCCGGAGCTCGAACCCTACTTTCTCCCGCTCTTCCCGCCGCTCGAGGCACAGATCATCGACCTCGCCGACGAGATCGCCTATCTGACCGCCGACCTGGACGATGGCGTCGAATCGGGGCTGCTCGAGATTTCGCACATCATCGAGAACGTTCGCATCCTCAAACGCTGTTACACCCGCGTCGCCAGCCTGCATCCGGGCATCGAGCAGAAGTATCTTTTCCATGAAGCGTTGCAGTTGATGCAGAACACGCTCACCGCCGACCTGATCGCGAATACCTGCGCGAACCTCCTCGCAGCCGGCGTCTCCTCGCTTGCGGAGCTGCGCTCGCACGATGCCCGTGTCGCCACCTTCTCGCCCGATGTCGAGGCCGAACGCCAGCAGGAAAAGCGGTATCTGTACAGCACGCTCTATACCTGTCCGGAGCTCGAACGCGAACACGACAAGGCCGAGGAGGTCGTCACCGAACTGTTCACTTTCTGGGCCGAAAACCCGTCTGAACTACCCGACGGGTACCTCGAAGAGATCGAGATGGACGGCATTCCGCGCGTGGTCGCCGACTACATCGCCGGCATGACAGACGCCTACATCCTGCAGCACTACGCCGCGGTCAAACGCGTGCCACGGCTGAAGGCCGTCGCGCGTTCCTAGAGCAAACTCTCAACTGCAAACTCTCGTTTCCTCTTAACTCCAAACTGTCTTATCCTCTCAACTCCCAGAATCAAGCTCTCAGCCAAACAGCCCCAAACTCTCAGCCTCAAGCTCCCAGCTCCCAGCTCCCAGCGTCTTCGCTGTCAGCTCTCAAAATCGCTCTTCACCGCGATCGCTCCCGGCTGCAAGCCCCAAAGCCTCAACTCCAAACTGCCTTTTCCTCTCAACTCTCAGCCTCAAGCTCTCAGTCACACAGCCCCAAGCTCTCAGCCACCCAGCCCCAAGCTCCCAGCCTCAAGCTCCCAGCTCTCAGCGTCTTCGCTGTCAGCTCTCGAAATCGCTCTGGGCCACGATCGCCGCCGGCTGCAAGCCCCAAACTCTCAACTCCAAACTGTCGTTTCCTCTCAACTCTCAGCCCCAAGCTCTCAGCCACCCAGCCCCAAGCTCTCAGCCTCAAGCTCCCAGCTCCCAGCGTCTTAGCTGTCAGCTCTCAAAATCGCTCTTCGCCGCTATCGCTCCCGACTGCAAGCCCCAAACTCTCAACTCCAAACTGCCTTTTCCTCTCAACTCCCAGAATCAAGCTCTCAGTCACACCGCCCCAGCTCTCAGCGTCTTCGCTGTCAGCTCTCAAAATCGCTCTTCGCCGCGATCGCTCCCGGCTGCAAGCCCCAAACTCTTAACTCCAAACTGTCTTTTCCTCTCAACTCCCAGGATCAAGCTCTCAGCCACCCAGCCCCAAGCTCTCAGCCTCAAGCTCCAAGCTCCCAGTGTCTTCGCTGTCAGCTCCCAGAATCGCTCTTCGCCGCCATCCAGGCGCCTCCTGTGCAAAACCTGTCAAGCCCCCCAGCTCTTTTGATTCGCCGCAACCTCAACATTCCTCAGCCACTTACGCCCCGAAGATATTTGGCGTACATACCCTGCCCCATGCGGTAGAATGGAGACAGTAAGAAAATTCCCGTGCCTGGCCATTCGGCCGGGCTTTTCTGTTTAACCTCGAATTCACTCTCGTCCTTCCGTCCAGCGGCCCGGACGAACGTACCTTGTTCCACCCCGATCTCCTTTGCTTTGAAGAACCTGGACAACAATCCACCCCCGGGAGGGGTGACCCCCATGCACGCCCACCATCCCGCAGCGCACCTCACGCCCGAACCCGCCCCCGAAGCCCAGCCCATCCGCTTCCAGTGCCGGCACATCCTGCCCGCCGGCCGCCGCTGCCAGGCCCCCTGCCTCCGCGGCGAGCAGCTCTGCTACCACCACCACACCACCCGCCGCCCCATCCCCC
>CAJCHN010000109.1 GCA_903970285.1 Rhodanobacteraceae bacterium
GCCGGTCACGCATAGGCAGCTAGACTTGTTGACGACCGCCATCTTCACAGCGCCAGCGCCTGTTGGAGCTCGGTGTGCTCAAAGGCGCTTGCCATGCGGGAGATTTCGGCAGCACGCGCGCCCACCTCTCTCGCCACGTCGAGCCACAGGGCAGTTGCACGCGCAACCTCTTTGATGATCCCTCGCGCCTGTGCCAAGGTCAGCGCGTAATAGGCCGAAGCGGCCTCCAACAGCTCGATCGAACAGGTTCCTTCATCGAGATCGATATTCGTCGTCAGCACCCTCTCTTTGAGATCGGTCGGGACCGGATTGAGGTCGTAAGCGGGAGAAAGCGACCAACCGGTGCGGCCGAGCCAAAGGAAGCCATGGTTCACGATCCTGCGTGACCGGCAAGTGGTTGATGTTCTCCCACGCCCGGTGATCACGAAGGCGCGCAAACCAGCGATAGACCGTGCGCCACGGCGGCAAATGGCTGGGTATCAGCCGCCACGGCACCCCGCCCCGCAGGATATAGAAAATCGCATTGACGATCTCCCGCATCGGCCAGGCGCGCTTGCGCCCAGTTATCGCCGGTGCTGGCAGCAGGGATTCCAGAATTGCCCACTCGGCGTCCGTCAGGTCACTGCCATAGCGCAGACCGGCGCGGCTATGCTGCGGCCGGGTAGTCGGGGTCCACATCGAGGTTCTCGTCAAAGGTGTCGCAACCCTGACGAATCACGATTTGCCCCGGCTGCCTACCCACATGGACAGCCATCCCGAACGCGTTTCGAGACAGTCCTCTAAGGTTAGCGGTCGAGTAGCTCGGCCATTTGGCTCCGCCCTCACAGATCCGGGCGGGCGGCTTTCCCGCACCCGGCTCTTCCCGGAAGTCACCCGCATCGAGCCGCGCGTGGTGTCCATGGATGCATGATGCGAGGTTGCGGCAAGGGCAAACACGCGGTCACAGCCTCAAACCAGTCCCAGCCCATACGCCGGTTCTTCTGGCTCCGCCGCCGTAGGCAGCTGAACCATATTCGTCGGACGTCTTGGAGGAACCCGTTGAGTGAGCGCCAATTGTGCGGCAGGCCGAAGTAGCCGTAGTGGCCGCGCAGCACGCTGCTATACCAGCGGTGTTGCTCGACCAGTGGCTGATGCATCAACCGTCGCGCATCCTGGCGCAGCGCCGTCAGCTTACGCGACAGACGCTTGCTCTGTGTCTTGTGTTTGACGATGAACCTGCCGTCCCGGGTCCACCCGCAGTAGTGGGTGAAGCCCAGAAAGGCGAAGGTTTCCGGACGCCGCTCGCCACGCTGCTGCCGAGCCATGGCCGGTAGGCGGCCGAACTCGATCAGTCGCGTCTTGTCCTCGTGGAGAGCCAGGCCGAACTTAGCCAAGCGTTCCTTGAGTGCCGCCATCATCTGCCTGGCATCCACCCCGCTCTCGAAGCCCATGACGAAGTCGTCGGCGTAGCGCACGATCGATACCCGACCGCGTGCATGCCGACCGCGCCACTGTTGGACCCAGAGATCGAGGACGTAGTGCAGAAAGATGTTGGCGAGTAGCGGGCTGATGCCCGCGCCCTGCGGCGTTCCCCTGTCCGTCTCGTGCCACTCATCGCTCTCGAGGATGCCTGCCTCGAGCCACATCCGGACCAGCCGGAGGACCCGCGGGTCGGCAATCCTGTGCGCCAGCATTCGCAGCAACCACTCGTGGTCGACCGAGTCGAAAAAGCTGCGAATGTCGGCATCGAGCACCCAGTTCACGCGCTGGCTCATGATCGCCGTATGCAACGATGACAGAGCCTGGTGCGGGTTCCGCCCCGGCCGGAAGCCGTAGGAGAACCCGAGGAAGTCGACTTCGTAGATGGCGCTCAGCGTCTCGGCCACCGCGCCCTGGACGATCTTATCCTCCAGAGTTGGCACGCCGAGCGGTCGCCGTCCGCCATCAGCTTTCGGGATGTAGACACGCCGAACCGGCTGTGGCCGGTAGCGCCCGGTGTGGACGCGCGTGCAGAGGTCTTGGAGATTGGCTTCCAGGTTCTGCTCATAGTCCGACACCGTGATCCCATCGACGCCCGCACTGGCCTGCCGCTTCTGACGCCGGAACGCCCGTTCGAGCGCTTCGACGTCGACGTGATGCAGCAGGGCGGTGAACCGGGTCTGGACGGCCGCGCGGGCCGCCGCGTTCACCCGTGCAAGGTTTGATGGCATGGTTCCCCGGCTCTGTGTCCGGACCCGGCCACCCTCGCGTGGGCTCCTTCCGGGCTGGCCCCTTCCCTCGGCGCGCCTCGTTTCCTTCGGCGGCGTCATCGGTAGTACGAACCAGTCCGACTCCCGACCTCAGCTCGAACGACGGCTACGGCATCGCCTTGCCGCCCTCCCCCACCAGAGACCAATCTGGCGGGCCCGGTCGGGCCTCTCATGTTCCGATAAATGCTTTCCATGCGTGAGGCGGCCTTCGACCCCGGCGAAGCGACGTCATCTCGCGTAACGATGACGCACGTGCTGCCTTCGTGAACGGGAACACACTCGGCCTTCGCGAACTTCCACATTTCGAGGCTCAATCCCGCACCCCACATGGCTCCTGTCTACACTTCAGACCCCGCGTTACCGCGACGCCCGCAAGACTCGGTCCCGGCCTGCCCGCTACGGCTTTGGTCGGATGAGACTTTCACTCACAGGCACTCATCAGCTTTGCATGACGTACTCCGCGCTCGTGGTGGAAATTGGAGTGCCGCTGGTGGGGCGTCTGCCCCGGAGGGCGGCGTAGCCGTCCGGAGGGGCAGACGCCCCACCAGCGGCCGGGTTTGAGGCGGTCACCGGATCAGGGGCTAAGGTGGAGTTGCGAGACTTCAACCTGACCCGAGAGGACCCGATGACCGAGAACAGCTTACCACTGGCAGACCTGTTGGCCAAAGCCGGTGA
>CAJCHN010000110.1 GCA_903970285.1 Rhodanobacteraceae bacterium
CCTGGAGCCCGGATCCGAGACTCCCAGCGCAGTCGCGGGCGCCAGCAGATACAGCGGAACCATCAGCAGAATGCCGGTCCAGAGGAAACGCTCGGCGGACCGCTTGCGGTAGGCCTTGAGCAACCCGCGGATCATCAGCCATCCAAGCGCGATCGATAGAACCACATTGGCGGCAAAGAGCCCCACGAACAGCGTCCTGCCGAGGATTACCAGCGCGGTCGAGCCATCGAGGTCCCCGGGATTTACCCAGCCGAACGACTTGCCGTAGGAGTTTGCCTTGTAGGCCCAGAACGCCGCAGTGTAGTTGCCGACCGGCGCGATCATGCCGGCCTGCCCGTCTGCATCCCCCGCGACTAGATAGCGCGCGCCCAGGTACCAGGCGCTGAGCACAGCCGCCGGCGCCAGCTGCGCGAGCACCCGCCAGCGCCCGGTCTGGCGCGCGTACACGAGCGCAAGCAATCCGCAGAAGGCGAAGGGGATCATGTGGGTGAAGAAGGTCACCACCAGCACCAGCCCGATCTGCCAGTCCTTCCCTGCTTCACCCCTCGCCCGCCGCAGCAGCAGGGAGGCCATCAGCAGCACCCAGGCCACGCCGAGCTGGAAGTTGACGAAGCCGTACCACCAGTTCACCCCCAGGAAGACCGCCTGGGGCACGATGATCCAGACTGCGCCACACGCACCCACCGTTCGGGCGAGATGGCGAAGCGCGAGCAGCGAAATCGCCATCTGCACGCACAGCCAGGTCTTCGCGGCGATCATCCACGGCAGCATCAGCGTCAACAGGCCGATCCCGAGCGTGCAGGCGTTGTTTGGCACCGGATACGTCTTGAGCACATGCGCGGTATCGGCAAACCCCTGGAGGTGCCGCGCCAGCAGCACCCCCTGGTAGGTCCAATTGGCGTAATCGGTCATGCTCGGAGCGTCGTGAAATGTGAATAGCGCGAACGCATAGACGACGAAGAGCCCGGCGCCGATCCATTCGGCTGCCCGGCTCTCCACGGGTGCTTCGGCCGGCGGCAACTTACGCGACCCCGATCACCGTGCACAGCTCCTTGACCGCGTCCGCGCTCTTCTGTAGTGCAGCCTGTTCGTCTGCGGTCAGCTTGATCTCGATGATCTGCTCGATTCCCTTCTCCCCCAGCTTGCACGGCACGCCGACATACAGGCCACTGATCCCATACTCCCCCTGCAGATACGCGGCACATGGCAGGATCTTCTTCTTGTCCTTCAGAATGGCCTCGACCATCTCGACCGCGGCAGCACTGGGCGCGTAGTAGGCGGAGCCAGTCTTGAGGTGCCTGACGATTTCAGCCCCGCCATTCGCCGTTCTCGTCTCCAGCTCTTTCAGCCGCACCGGCTCGATCAGCTCGGTGATCGGGATGCCGGCCATGGTCGAGTAGCGCGAGAGCGGAACCATGGTGTCGCCGTGTCCACCGAGAACAAACGCGGTCACGTTTTCGACGGACACCTTCAACTCCTCGGCGATGAACGTCCGGAAGCGCGCCGAATCGAGCACGCCCGCCATGCCGATCACGCGCTCGCGCGGCAAGCCTGCCTTTTTGAAGGCAGTCTGCGCCATCGCGTCGAGAGGGTTTGAGACGATGATCAGGATCGTATCCGGCGAGGCTGCGACCACCTTGCCGACGACATCGGACATGATCTTGAAGTTCGTGTTCAGCAGATCGTCCCGGCTCATTCCCGGCTTGCGCGCGATGCCCGCCGTGATCACCACCACGTCGGAGTTCGCGGTGTCGGCGTACTCGTTGGTGCCAAACAGCGAAACATCCCGCTTCTCGATCGGCATGGCCTGGAGCAGGTCGAGCGCCTTGCCCTGAGGAATTCCTTCCACCACGTCCAGCAGCACCACATCCGCCAGTTCCTTTGCCGCAATCCAATGAGCCGCCGTCGCGCCGACGTTACCGGCGCCGACGATCGTTACCTTCTTCCGCATTCCTCCTCCTTGAGAACCTTCTGACTACGATGCTACCAACTCACCACTTCGGCATCTGCCAGAGGTACAGTTCGTTGCCATCGGGATCGTGGAAGTGCAGAAAACTGCCTCCATCGCCTGCCTGGATCTCGCCGGCGAGGGTGACGCCAGCCTGCTGCAGGCGCGCCTGCGCGGCCTGGATATCGTCCACCATCAGGCCGACCATGGTGGCGCCGCGGGTGCCCGGCGCGGGCTGCTTCTCACCCTTCGGATGCAGCCCAATCTCGAAACCTCCCGCCGCCACGGTCGCCCAGTCGTCTCCATAGTGGCTGGTCACGTTCATTCCCAGCACCTCGGTGTAGAACTTCAAAGACTCGTCCATCTTCGAAATGAATACAGTTGCGTTGCCGCCGGTGACCATCTCTCAACCTCCCGTCGCGATGCACAGAACATCATAGGGCGAAGAGGTGGTCTCGCGAGCCCGGTCAGGATGATTTCTCCAGGAACCTTGGGCCAGCCAGGTTCATTCCCGGGCGAATCATCGCGTGTTCAGACGGCAGACCATATTCAGCATGCTGGCCTGCGCCTGCCGGTCCCGGGTGCTTTTCGTCTTGGCAGATTGCAGCTTCGCAAGCAAAACGCCCCGGCGAAAAGCCGGGGCATTGCAGGAAAAACCCTCAAGGATGTTGAGTTTTGCTTCTGATGAAGGAAGATTGGCTGCTTAGAACTGGCCCCAAAGTAACTGGTTATACACGTCGTGGTGGAACTGAATCTCGCAGGCCTTCACGATCGTTCCCAGCAGCCGCGGACAGCGATCCGCCGATGCCTGCTTCAGCTCGGCGTAGCGCTGCTTCACGTCTTCGCCCAGGATGGTTGCCGTCCACGCTGCATTGCGGAAGTCGTCGAGCGCGGTGTAGATGTTGTCGGGAAGATAGCGGTCTGCCTGGCGCAGGTTCTTTAGCTTCGAAAGTTCGCCCTGCAGACCGGTCTTGAAGACCGAATAGAGCACCATGTAAGGATTCGCATCCGGACCTACGGACCGAACTTCGACCCGCGCCGACTTTTCGTTGCCGATGGGAATGCGAACCATCGAACCGCGGTCAGTAGCTGAAGCCTTGATCTGGTTAGGCGCTTCGAAGTGCGGGTCGAGCCGCCGGTAGGCGTTCACGCTGGCATTCAGCAGCAGGCAAAGATCGTTGCCGTGGGTGAGAATCCGATCGACGAACGCCCATCCCATCTTCGAGATCTTCTCCTCGCCCTTCGGATCCCAGAACAGGTTCTTCCCGTTCTTGGTGATGGAGACATTGGTGTGCATGCCCGAACCGTTGACGCCGGTGACCGGCTTGGGCAGAAAGCTGGCGGTCATGCCCATCTGCGTCGCCACCTGGCGGCAGATGAGCTTGTAGAGCTGAATCTGGTCGGCGGCCGCAACCACGTCGCCGTAGGTGTAATTGATCTCGAACTGCGACGGCGCTACCTCCGGGTGGTCCTTCTCGTTCTCAAAGCCCATCGCCCGCTGCACCTCGGCCGAGGTGTCGATAAACTCGCGCAGCGGGTCTCCCGGCAGCGAGTGATAGTAGCCTCCCTTGTTCACGTATTCGAACGATCCGGTCTCGTGGAAGGTGCGCTCGGCGTCGATGCCGTCGAACAGAAAGCCTTCAATCTCGTTGGCCGCGTTCAGGGTGTAGCCGCTAGCTTCGAACTGCTCCTTGGCGAAATTCTTCAGCACCCCGCGAATGTCGCCCAGGTAGTAGCCGCCGTTCTTGTCGATCACCTCGCCGAAGACCAGCACCTTGCCCGCGCCGAAGACATCCGCCGGAACCCAGTAGAACGCCGACCAGTCCAGCGCCAGGCGCAGATCGCTCTCCTTCTGTGCGGTAAAGCCGCGGATGGACGAGCCGTCGAAGGTCAGGTTGTCGTAGCTCTTCACCAGGAACTTCTTATCGTAGTCCAGCATGTGCAGCCGGCCTTCCAGGTCGGAGAAGACGACGGTGACCGCCTTGATCTTCGAAGCATAGGGACCTTCGGTCAGATCCCTGAGCCGCTCTTCCTGGATCGTCTCCGGCGCCACACGCTGCTTGCGCTGATCCTTGATGGCGAGGTTCAACTCTTCGAGCTCTGCGTACGAAAGCTCCAGAAAATCACGATATTCAGTCAACGTGGTGCTCCTTGGAGAAGAAGGATTGGTATGCCCAGCGAATCTCAGAGGCAGCGGCAAATGTTCGTGATGGGTCAGGCGCAAGGCCTTCCCAGCACAAAGTTATCAGAAATTCACGGTCAATCCGCGCGGTTTAACCGACTGCTTACAACTTCCCCGAGCACTCGCACTCCGGCCGGACAGGCTCAGACCCGTACACTGGAACAAGGTCGAAAATGGAGAAGAGCACGTGAAGCAGCAGCCCCACAAAAAGATCGCCCTCATCCAGATGTCGTGCCTGGTGAACACCCAGGACAATCTGCTCAAGGCCGCGGAACTCGTCCGCCAGGCCGCGCGCGCCGGCGCCAACGTCATCTGCCTGCCCGAACTCTTCCGCGCACAATACTTCTGCCAGCGCGAGGAACATGCGCTCTTCGACACCGCCGAGTCGATCCCGGGACCCTCCACCGAACTGCTGGGCCAGGTCGCCCGCGAGGAGAAAGTGGTGGTCATCGCAAGCCTCTTCGAGCGCCGCGCCGCGGGCCTCTACCACAACACCGCCGCCATTCTCGAGAGCGATGGGTCGCTCAAGGGTCTCTATCGCAAAATGCACATTCCCGACGATCCTCTCTACTACGAAAAGTTCTACTTCACGCCGGGCGATCTGGGCTTCAAGGCGATGCAGACCACGCAGGGGCCGATCGGCACGCTGGTGTGCTGGGACCAGTGGTATCCCGAAGCGGCCCGCGTCACCGCCCTGATGGGAGCCGAGACGCTCTTTTACCCGACCGCTATCGGCTGGCATCCCAGCGAGAAGGAAGAGTTTGGCGAGGCGCAGTACAGCGCCTGGCAGACCATGCAGCGAGCGCACGCCATCTCCAACGGGGTCTTCGTCGGCGCCGTTAACCGCGTCGGCCACGAGCATGGCGATGTCGAGCACGACGGTGTCCTGATGAAGGGTCCGGAGGGCGCCGGGCTTGAGTTCTGGGGCGGAAGCTTCATCGCCGACCCGTTCGGCCGGGTGATCGCGCAGGCATCGCACGACAAGGAAGAGATCTTGATCGCCGAGATCGATCGCAAGCTGCTCGAAGACACGCGGAGGAACTGGCCCTTTCTGCGCGATCGGCGCATCGACGCCTATCAGGGCATCACCAGCCGGTTTTTGGACTAGAACGCCCTCTCCATCTCAGCATGTACCTGCTACGGATCGGACGCATCGGTACGGATGAACGCTATGGTTTTGATCCGTTGCTTTCCATACCCTCTTCTTCGTGTTCCTACTGCATCAGAAGCCTCCACGTTGAAAGTCTGACCCTTCGCACTGCATCATGCTGCACATGCGCTTCCCTCTGCTCGCCGCCGTTCTCCTGCTGTCTCCGCTCTCATTTGCCCAGCAGACCGCCCAGCCATCTAGGCAGCGCTCCGAACAGCCATCCGTGCGGCAACCAGACCTTGCCCCCACGCCGCCCATGGGCTGGAACTCGTGGGACGCCTACGGCATGGTCATCGACGAAAAGACATTTCGGTCGAGCGCAGCGTGGATTGCCGAGCACCTGAAGCCTGCCGGCTATCAGTACGTCACCATCGACGAAGGCTGGTACGATTCGGGGGCGTCGCTGGCCAGCGGCAAACCCATCCAGCCCTCGCTCGACGCCTACGGACGCTACATTCCCGCGCCTGACCGCTTCCCCTCCGCGGCCGCCGGCAAGGGCTTTGCTCCGCTCGCCGACTACGTCCACAGCCTTGGCCTCAAGTTCGGCATTCACGTACTCCAGGGCATCCCGAAGCTGGTGGTGTCGGCCAACGATCCGATTCAGGGTACAAACTTCCATGCCAGGGACGCGGCCAACGTCGCCTCCGGCTGCCAGTGGGACGCCCGTAACTTCGACCTCCAGGAGAATCCCGCCGGACAGGCCTACTACGATTCCATCGTTCGCCTCTACGCCAGCTGGCACGTCGACCTGATCAAGATCGACTGCATCGCCTCCCGGCCCTACAAGGGCGAAGAGATCCGCATGTTCCACGAAGCGATCGTGAAATCCGGCGCGCCCATCGTGCTCAGCCTCTCGCCCGGCGCCGCTCCGCTGAACGAAGCGGCCAACCTGGAGGCGTACTCGCAGCAGTGGCGCATCTCCGACGATGTGTGGGATGTATGGCAGTCAGCCGGCGCCTTTCCGCAAGGGGTGAACGACCAGATTGGCCGGGCCGCGCAATGGCTCGCCTACTCCGGCGCGGGCCATTGGCCCGATCTGGACATGCTTCCGCTCGGCCGGCTGCGCCCGGCGCCCGGCTGGGGCGAGCCGCGCACCACTCGCCTCACCCCGGACGAGCAGCGCAGCATGATCAACCTGTGGTCCATCGTGCGCTCGCCGCTGGTGTACGGAGGCAACCCCGCCGACACGGATGCGGCGACGCTTGCGCTGCTCACCAACCCGGAGGTTGTCGCCATCGACAAGCACTCCAGCCACAATCACTGCGTGCTGCTCACCCGGGATCTCGCGATTTATACCGCGGTGCCTGCGTCTGAGCACAGCTCACAGTACGTCGCCGTCTTCAATCGCAAGGATGTGCCGCAGACCATTCGAATGCCGTGGAGTACGCTTCACATCAACCAGAGCCCTCAGAAGGTACGGGATCTTTGGACTCACACGGAACAGCCGGCCTCCATGCAGCTGGAGCTCACGCTGGCGCCGCACGCTTCGGCCATGCTTCAAGTGCATTGATGCGAACCACCGAAAGTTTCATTCCGGGCCCGGCTCGATCCGCTTCAGCATTGGAACTTGAACCCCACCTCCGTGGGATGGGCTGGCTGCCTGGGTCACGTACCATGGTGAGGTGACCAGCGTCGAAGAATCCGTTCCGGCGGTTGCGGCGCCTGCTCTGTCCCAAGCGCCTAGCGCTGGAGCCACCGGGCATCGCTCGGAGCGGATTGCCCAGGCGCTGGTGCTGGTCGTGCTCTACTCCGTACCGGCCCTCTTCTGGACGCGCGATTGCATCCGCGATCCCGACATCTGGTGGCACATTCGCACCGGCCAGTGGATTCTCGAACATCACGCCGTGCCCCGCGTCGACCCGTTCTCCAGCTTCGCCGCCGGCAAGCCCTGGGCGGCGTATAGCTGGCTCTTCGAAGTCGTGGTCGCGAAGCTCTACAGCCTGTGCGGACTGCTTTCGTTCGTCGTCTACACCGCGGGCCTGGCGGTGCTGATCACCTCTGCCCTGCATCGTCTGGTCCGCCGTCTGCAGCCTGATTTCTCACTCGCCGCCCTGCTTGCTTTGGTCGGCGCCATGAGCCTGGGGCACCTCTATACGCCGCGCCCGTGGCTCGTCACGATCCTCTTCTTCCTGCTTGAACTCGACATCCTGATGCAAGTCCGGCGCACCGGCAGAACCCGCCCCCTGCTTTGGCTTCCGCTGCTCTTCGCCGTGTGGGCGAACGTTCATATCCAGTTCATCGACGGCCTGGTGGTGCTGGCGCTAGCCGCCGCCGAGTCCATCGCCGCCGCCTTCATCCCCCGGTGGCCCGGCTTATCGACCCATCTCGACACCCGCGTTTCCGCCCGGATGTTGTGCTCCATCTCCGCCGCCTGCCTCGCCGCCACCTGCCTGAACCCTTCCGGCCCGCGCATCTTCGAGGTTGCGCACGAACTGGCCGCTCAGCCCGGCGTCTTCAACCTGATCACCGAGCTGAAGGCCGTTCCATTCCGGGATTTCACCGACTTCCTGCTGCTGCTGCTGACGCTCGCCGCCTGCGCCCTGCTCGCCCGCGCACCGCGCCTGATCCTGTTTGAGCTCGCTCTCTTCGCCTTCGCCGCCTTCGTCTCCTTCCGCTCGCAGCGCGACGTGTGGGTGATGAGCGCGGTCGCGATCACCATCCTCGCCTCCCGGCTCCGCGGCAGCGCCAGGGCGCAGGACCGGCTGCCCGCAGCGGCCACGGCGCTGTGCGCGCTGGCAGCCTGCCTGGTCGTCACCATTGGCTTCGCGACGCTTCACGTCTCGAACTCCAGCCTGCGTAAACAGCTCGCCGCCAGCATGCCGGTGGACGCGGTCGACTTCGTGAGGTCCCACCACCTCGCCGGGCCGCTCTACAATGACTTCAACTGGGGCGGCTACCTCATTGGAAACCTCGGGATGCCGGTCAGCATCGACGGACGCGCCGCGCTGATGGGCGATGAACACATCGAACGCTCGGTGAATAGCATCGACGGGCGGCCCGGCTGGTCCTCCGATCTGGCACTCGCCGCGGCCGGGCTCGTCATCCTGCCGGCGGACGCGCCGCTGGCGCAACTTCTGCTGCTCGATCCACGCTTTCACCTCGCGTACCGGGACAAGGTAGCGATCGTCTTCACCCGGCAGCACGGCTGAGCCGGATCCTCCGCATCCGGACGCGCTCTTTCCCACTCGAGGAGCTCTCCGCCCACTGGAGGAGCTATCAGCCCGCTCTACCGACCTCTCAGCCGCTAGACGAGCGTTCAGCCCGCTAGACTAGGACGGATGAGCACCTCACCCGACGCCGCCGCACCGCCCCACTTCCGGATGCCCGCCGAATGGGAGCCGCACGCCGCTACCTGGCTCGCCTGGCCCCACAATCCCGAGGATTGGCCCGGAAAGTTTCAGCCCATCCCCTGGGTCTACGCGGAGATCGTCCGCCATCTCTCCCGCTCCGAGGACGTCCACGTACTGGTCAACAAACCCGACGCCGAGCGCCGTGCGGCGGGCATCCTGAAGCGCGGCGGAGCCAACATGGCGCGCCTCCACTTCCACCACTGGCCCACCGACCGGGTCTGGCTGCGCGACTCCGGCCCCATCTTCACCAAGGATCCGGCGGGCCACCTCAGCATCACCAACTGGTGCTTCAATGCCTGGGCCAAGTACGACAACTGGCGCCGCGACAACCTGATCCCCCAGCAGGTTGCGGACCTGTACGCCATGCCCCAGCGCAAGCCGGAGGTCACGCTCGCCGACGGCACCGCGAAACGCCTCGTCCTCGAGGGTGGAAGCATCGACGTCAATGGCGCCGGGCTGCTGCTGACCACCGAAGAATGCCTGCTGTCGGAGGTCCAGCAGCGCAATCCCGGGGTCTCGCGGGAGCAACTGGAGCAGGCCTTCCGGGAGCATCTCGGTATCGAGCAGGTGCTGTGGCTGCATCGCGGCTGCGCAGGTGACGACACCCACGGCCACATCGACGATGTCACCCGTTTCGTCTCCGGGAACCGGATCGTCACCGCCGTCGAACCCAACACCTCCGACGAAAACCATCTTCCGCTGGCGGAAAACCTGGCGCGCCTGCATGGCTTCCGCAACCTGCGGGGCCAGCCGCTCGAGATCGTTCCTCTACCCATGCCGGCACCCGTCTTCTTCGCCGGCCAGCGCCTGCCCGCAAGCTATGCCAACTTCTATATCGCCAACTCGGTCGTCCTGGTGCCGACCTTCAACGATCCCAACGACCGCCACGCCCTGAACACCCTCGCCGCCTGCTTTCCCACCCGCGAGGTCGTCGGCATCCACGCGGTGGACCTGGTCTGGGGCTTGGGAACCCTGCACTGCATGACCCAGCAGGAGCCGGCCTGAACAACGCTCAAGCTCTGGAGCCGAGGAAAACGGAGCCGGAAGTATAGTGTTGTGGGATCGCCGTTCGGCAGCGATCCGGATCTTCGCTTGAACCATGCCAGTCACAGTTCGCCTTCGAGATGCCCGGGGAGTCGGGGAGGATGATCAACTTGCGTCGCCTGGAAAGCCCTGGGACCTTCGGCCGTTCCTCCGGACGCTATCGCTGGGTGGTCGTCTGGCTGAGCGTCGGTTCGGCGATCGCGCTTCTGCTCCTGGGCAATGCGGTGCGGGACTACAGGTTTGTGTCGCGCATCCTGGCGGTTCAGCAGGTACGTCACCAGATGAATCAGATTGCCGTGCAGGTGGAGCAGCAGCTACGCCGCACCCAGGAGACGCATGGCGTGCTCGAAAGCGCGCTCGGAGGAAGCCTGCGGGGGGACGAATCGGTCAGCCTGCTTGCCTCCGACGGAACTCTTCTGGATCATCTCGGGGCCGCCACAGGATCCTCCAGCTTTTCTCCCGAAGAGGTGCATGGCGCGTTTTCACGGCGGGAGCCGCTCTTTCGCACCATTGCAACTCCTGCCGGTGAGCGGGTCATGGAGGTTTTCCCGATGCATCCTGCGCGGCGCCCCGGTCCTGGCTCTCCCCCGCTCCAGGGAGGCGGTCCGCCCGGCCCTCTGCTGCTCGAGGTCGCGCTGCCGCTGAAGGACGCCGATACCTCGGTGCTGGGGCCGATCCGGCGGAACCTCATCGTCAATCTCTCTGCGGCGCTAGCATTGCTGGCGACAGTTCTGCTGGCGGGTGTGGGTCTTCGCGCCTACGTGCGCGGACGTCGACTGGAAGAGCAGATCGAGATTGCGCGCCAGGTGCAATCGCGGCTGCTCCCGAAATCGACGCTGCAGCTGCCAGGATGCGAGATCGCCACGGAGTACCGGCCGTCCGAGGTGGTGGGTGGCGACTTCTATGATGTGCTGCCGGGCGGGGAGCAGAGCTTCGCGGTCCTGATCGGCGATGTCTCCGGCAAGGGGATTCCTGCGGCCCTGCTGATGGGCGTCATCCACGGCGCGGTAAGGACAGCCGCGTGGCGCAGCGATGTCGCGCAGCACCAGGAGGAGTCCGGCCGCTTGAATCGGCTGCTGTGCGAGCACGCCAGCGGAAATCGTTTTGCCAGCATGTTCTGGTGCGTCTATGACCAGCCGCAGCGCTTGCTCCGCTACGTCAACGCGGGCCACTGTCCACCGTTTCTCATCGCTCGGCGCGACCCCGTGCCGGTGCCCACGCGCCTGGATCGGGGCGGGCCGGTGCTGGGGCTGCTGGGGGAAGCCGCGTACGAAGCCAGCACGATTGCCGTCTCGCCCGGAGATCTGCTGGTCATGTATTCGGATGGCCTGGTGGAAGCGAGCAACGCGGCTGGCGAGGAATATGGAGAGGAGCGGCTGATGGAGTTGCTGCAACAGCGTGCCGGCCAGAGTCCTTCGCAGTTGCGCGACGCGATCCTGGATGCGTGGGCCGCGTTCGCGTCTCCGGATCAGCCACAGGACGATCTGACCATCGCCATCATCCGCTTCGCCGGCGCAGATTGACGTCCTCGCAGCGGGGTTGAATTGTATGCCGGCTAGACTTTCGCCCCACCCCCCACGTTCCGGTGCAAAGTAATCAAAGAGAACCGGTTAGGTTTAGACTCTTCCGTCTAGATGCATCAAGAGTCGTGCAACGACGCACACATGGAATGTGGGTGACGTCCGTCAGAATAGTGTTCTTGGCTGTAGAGGTGAGGTTTGGCGATATTAGAATTGCGCACTCCGGTGGCAGTCGAGACGAATCTGTCTCGCGCTGAGGTGATTGATCGCCTCACTCGATCAATAGAGCCGCCTGGATTCATGTTTCCCCTGTTCGGTCCACTCGGGCTTGTAGGGCGCACAGGAGCGGAGTCTTGCTGGTTCGAGAGCGGCAGCTTCTTTAGGAAGGCCAATCGCCGCTTAACCCTACGCTACTTCGATGGAGCGAAGGGTACCACCCTGCGGGGTGAGTTTGCCTTACCGACATTGCAACTCATTCCTATCTTCGCCATCCTGGCAGTTGGCACTTTGATGTGCCTCCTATTCACCATCGAGATAATAAAAAGCCTCGGTGGGCATGGAGGGCCGCTCAGCGTGTGGCAGCTCACCCCATACGCCTTTATGATTGCTGGCTTCTTCATGTTGAAGTTTAATCTATGGTTCCTCCGGGGAAGCGAGAAGGAACTCCTGGAGACGATTCAAGACATTCTAAAAGGACCACCATCATCCTCTGTCGAGCCGTGGCCTCAAGAAGAAATCGTAATAAGACCCCGCCCCCGCAGCATCTGAACCGTTCGAGTTCACGAGCTGAGATCAGCCAACGTCTCATCAAGGCGGAGCTGACCGGCGCGAATGTAGACAGCGTTTGAAATTCCCTCGCTACGCCTGCATAGCGTCCAGTCTGGATCGCCCTCCAACGAGGTGACGGAGAGAACGGATAAGCCGTTTGCAAGCTTTAGATCGATTTCTGGTAAGCGCCCGAACAGATTCACGGAGTTTACCGAAGCTCCCTCAATGCGCTTGAATGCTCGCGGCCACCGTTCGCCATCGCTCCAACTGCCGCACCAGATTCGTTTCTTTCCTTCAATTCGCCAGCCATTCTGCAGCATCAGGGTGTACTCACCACGAGGATTGCCGGGAGAACCATCCCGCCTTGCCCTGGGCTGTACGTTGCCAAATTCTAAGAAAATGGCGGACCCATAGCCCTGCCAGATTCGTGTCAATGGCATACCCACTAGCGGAGAGTAGTAGCTCTCAAAATCGGCTCTGCTCATGCTTCGACATGTTGTGGTCTTTGGCTTATCCCAATCGAGTGTACTGACGGCATTGTCATTCTGCTTCAGCAGCCGGTCCGAATGGCCTCTGTTACATTCTTTCTACGGACGTAGAAGAAAATTAACAGAGGGCCAAAGCGATGGCAAAGCGCAGGTTTGTGCCGGACCGTTTGAGGCTCCAGGGAGCAGAACGACCCTATTCAGTTTGAACGGGGTTTCCGTTGGGCAGGCTGAAGCCCGACACCCTTTCGAGCGGCTCGACCAGGCATGGGCCTGAGCTCACCGTGGGACACTCAGGGACGTGGCGGAAGTAGATGCGGCAGGGGTCGACGACGCCTTTGAGCAGCCGGGTGCCCGCCAGGGGAAACTCGGCGCCGGCCGAGACAGCGTCCTTGTACTCCTCACTGCATAGAATCGCACCCGGCGGCGCCAGCGCCACAATGCGTGCACACCGGTCGACCACTCTTCCGTACGGATCGTGCGGCGCGGGCCACGGACACGATCTCGCCCAGCGGCGGTGCCGGTGCGAGTGCATGAAGTAGGCTTCGCCAAAGTCCGCCGCTGCCTTGTAGCGATAACGAATGAGCGTGGAATCCGACAGAATGGTGGAGATAAAACACTCGGCCGAAGGCACGTGGGGGAAGGTCACCATCACCTCGTCGCCAATATGCTTCACCACAAATCCGCCACAATCCTGCGCCACGATATCGCATCGCTTGATGAACTCGTAGACCAGGCCGATCCACTCTTCGGCTGGCTTCTGGTACTTCATCAGGGTGGAATCGGTGAGATCGATAAAAAGCACGACGGTCGCGGCTGCCGAGGCCGCAATCTCCTGGCCCAGCAGAGCCAGTTCACCTGGCTTCAGCGGCCGATTCTTGATCTTACGATCCACGTGATGGCGTGCCGTCATCGTGATCTCTCTGGCCTTGGGGGCTTGCCCTGGACCTGCGGTCATCCTTGCGATGTGGTCTGCCGGGCCGCCGGGAGCGCCCGCCAGCCTTCTGCATGGGGTGCGAGCCGTGCTTCAGATGGGCAGAATCCTAGCACAATCCCCCAACGGGCGGCGCGGACTCAGGGCACCAGCAAGTTCCAGAGCCTGCCCCGGGTTCTTCACGGCGTGTCTCCCGCATCGGCATGGAGGCGAGCCTCTGTCAGAAAGACCTGCTGCGGGTCGGAGTTCCGCCAGAGTTCCGTCAATCTGCGGTAGGCGGCCGCACTGTTCGCCGGGTCGCCACTGGCCGCGAACGCCCGCGCAACGCCGATCTCAGCCGCGGGGAAGACCGCGTCGCCGATGGTAAAGGTTGCACCACGGTGTGCCAGCACCATCTGGAGATCGACGATGCCGAGAGCATTCTCGCCCACCGCGATATGCGCGAGCCCGCGCAGATAAGGCGTCAGCGAGATCAGGTCGAATCGCCTTGCCGGCCGCAGCAGTTCGAGCGCAGCCGCGGGATCGCGCTGGTCCAGAGCGAGCGTTGCCCGCAGGTCCGGCAGGTAGAAGTTGTTGACCGCGAAGTTCTGCGGATACGGCTGCAGCATCTGCTGCGCCAGCGCCTGCGCCCGGTTCGCTTCGCCGCAAAGAGCGAAAGCCATGCCTGAGTTGAACAGCGCCTGCGATCCTCGCGGGAGAGCCACTGGCTCATCCATCTGACGGAGCATCGAGAGTGCGCCCGGACAATCCGCCAGCAGGGCTCGATCGACCGCCGCCTGAGCCAGCAGGAAAGCCGAGGCCGAGCGCAGGCTCTCATTGCGCTCCGCCGCGGCCGCACGGCTGGTCCACAGCATTGCCCCCGCGGAGAGCCGTCCCTGCAGGTCCAGCAGCAGTCCGTAGCTCCAGTCCGGACGGAATTCCATCCTGCCCTGCGGAATGCTCGCGGAGAGATCGTCGATCTCCGGCCGGCGATCGTCCGCCACGGCCACCCTCAGCGAGTCGTCCGCCTGTGCGACGCCCAGGCGTTGCGCCCGCTGGTCCAGTTGGAACGCGGCATCGAAACGATCCAGGCCGATCAGCGCACGCTCGGCCTCCGAGTAGGCGCTCGCACAGAAGGGGTCCGCGGCGTAGCCCTGCTCCGCTGCTTGCAAGGCCTCGGCCATGTCGCCCTGGGAGACCAATGCGCCAGCCATAGCAGACAGCGATTCCGCGTCACCCGGATACTCGGCCACCAGCCCACGCAGCAGCGCCGTCGCATGCACCAGGTCGCCAGTGGTATTGACTTCGTAGCTCGCCTGCGCTCGCGTCCGGGTGCGTTCGCCCGCCGCTCCGGCAGCGGCCAGCGCCTGTTTCGCCGAGGCCGCGGCGGCAGTTTCCGCATGCATCTGGCGGAACAGCTCCGCCAGGAAGAGGTGTGCCTGGGGAAATATTGGCTCGACTTCCCCCGCCTGCTGCAGCAGCGAAATCGCTCCCAGAGGCTCATGGGTGGCGATCAGCGTCTGCGCCTGTGCGTACAGCGCCAGTGCAGAGAGGTTCGCGGTGGCCTCGCTCTCGAGTGGAACGCTCGTGCGATCGATGGAGCTTCGCGGCTCCCCGACGACACTGCGCACATCGATCGCGAGCTGATCGATGGCTCCGGGAACCTGCTGCAAACTTTCCGCCCGCTCGTCGATCGACGCAAGCAGTTGGTCCGAGTCCGCCTGGCGCAGGTCCAGATGCAGACGATACGGCGCTCCGCTGCCGCTGATCGACCCATAAAGATACGCCTTTGCACCAAGCCGCTGGGCGGTGCGGCGCGCCAGCAGCGATGCGCTGGCTGCCTGGTCGCCGAGGCCCGTTTGCACCAGACGTTCGGCCGCCAGGTACGAGACGCCGCTGCGCAGCTGCAGATGCGGTGACTGAGCCAGCGCCATCGCGAGTCCCGCGGCGACCGAGCCGTCGAGCGCCTTGTCTCCGCTGCGATTTTCGATGTCCCCAAGCGCAACCGCATCATTCCGCGCCAGCAGCGGCGGCGCGAGACGACTTCCCCCCAGGAGCATGTACAGACCGATCGATCCGAGAATCAGGAGCACGGCCATGGTAACGATCCAACCGCGGCGCAGCGGAGCGCGCACCGTCCCAGGCTCCAGCGCGGGCTCCAGCAACTGCGGGAAAGCCTGCTGAAAATCCGCATGGGAATCCCACGGAAACACCGGCGCGACACCCGGGCGCTCCCGTGTGGAAAGCGGACGCAGCGGCCCGGAAGGACTCGCCGGGAGCTGCTCTGTCTGCCCCGTCACGGATGCATCTCGAGCGACCGGCGCGGGAGCCACCCCGTCCGCCCGCGAGGCTTCGGCACTCCCTGCGATCGGACGTGCGGCTTCCGGTGTCTGGTCTCCGCTCCGCGATGCCTGAGCGGCGGCCGTCCCGCCACCATGCTGCGTCGTTGCGCTCCGCGGAACTCGCGCGACCGGGCGCAGCACCTGGTCGGAGTTCGAGCCGGCGCGTGGCGCAGCTTCTCCACTCTGCGGCTTGGCAGGGCGGGGTGAATCGACGCCGGAGATTGAAGTCGGCGTCCTTTGTCCGGATGCACGCCGGCCCCGCGCGACCGGATCGGACGCGCGCACCAGGGGTACGGCAGTCACCGCCTTGCGCAGCCAGCCCCCTCCGCCTCCCTTCTCCTGGATCTTCTCCTGGATGGCGATCAGTGCCAGCTCCAGCTCCCGCGCCGTCTGGAAGCGTGCGGTACGCTCCTTCGCCAGCAGCTTGAAGATGACCTTTTCCAGCTCGCGCGGAACGCTCTCGTTCCAGGAGCGGATCGGCTCGGGAGCATGATTCAGCAGCTGCACGAACACCAGCGCGCTGGTCACCCCCTGGAACGGCACCTGGCGAGTCGCCATCTCGTACATCACCACGCCCAGCGAGAACAGGTCGGATCGCGAGTCGAGCGGCTCGCCGCGTGCCTGCTCCGGCGACATGTAGGCCAGGGTGCCGACCGTCGCCCCGACGCTCGTGATCTCGAGCGACCGGCTGCGCGCTCCCAGTGGACCGCCCTCGATCTTGGCCAGGCCGAAATCCAGAACCTTCGCCTGCATGCCGCCGTTGGGCTTCTCGACCAGAAAGATATTCGCCGGCTTCACGTCGCGGTGGACGACGCCCTTGGAGTGGGCCGCGCCCAGCGCTTCCGCAGCATCGCGCGCAATCGAGACCATCTCCTCGACCGCCAGGCTCCGGTTCAGGATGCGGTCGCGCAGCGTCTCGCCCTGCAGCAACTCCATCACAAAGTAGGGGTCGCCGTCCTGCTCGCCGATGTCGAAGATGGTGCAGATGTTCGGATGGTTTAACGCCGAAGCCGCCCGCGCCTCACGCAGAAACCGCTCCCGCATGCCCGGCATGGCGAACTCATGATTCAACAGCTTCAGCGCGACTTCGCGATGCAGCCGCTCGTCCCATGCCCGGTAAACGTGACCCATCCCACCGCCGCCCAGGCGGCCCTGAATCTCGTAGGGTCCGAATCTCCGGCCAATCTCCGGAATCATGCTCTCCGCTCGCCTCTCGTGCTCTCCGCTCGCCTCTCGTGCACCTCAACCATTCAGGCCGTAGAGTACCCATGGTAACCAACTGCGCCCTGAAGCGCGGAACAAATATAACGGGTCCTGCGCCATCTTCCGGCGCGCAAGGTTACGTTGGAACCCGCTCCCCCACCCGTAAAATGGCCCTATGAACCATCTCGACCAGACGCTCCTGTTCGACGCCGACGACACGCTGTGGGAGAACAATGTCTACTTCGAGCGCGCCATCACCGCGTTCATCTCCTACCTGGATCATCGCGTTCACACGACGGAGGAGGTACGCGAACATCTGAACTCGGTCGAGCGGCAGACCGTGGCGGCGCATGGCTACGGCCTGAAGAGCTTCCGGCGTTCGCTGATCCGGTGCTTTGAAGAGTTGGCCGACATGCCGCTGACCGAGGATAAGCATCATCGCATTGTGAGCTTCGTCGACTCGATCTCGGAGCAGGAGATGGAACTGATGCCCGGAGTCGCCGAAACCCTGCCCGCACTCGCCGCGCGGCACCGCCTGATGGTCGTGACCAAGGGAGACGAGGAGGAACAGATCGACAAGCTGCGCCGCTCCGGTTTAGCCGCTTACTTCACCGCGGTCGAGGTGCTGCCGGAGAAACATGAGGCCGCCTACCGCGCCCTTGCCGCGCGCCATGCCTGCGACCGGCGGCAGACGTGGATGATCGGCAACAGTCCCAAGTCCGATATCAATCCCGCGCTGGCCGCCGGACTCAACGCCATCTTTGTTCCGCACGACTTCACCTGGGTGCTGGAGCACGAACTCGTCGACCAGCCGCCGGAGGGCGCCAAGCTGATCGAGCTGGGCAGCTTCCGCGACCTGCTCAACTACTTCTGAGGCAGGCAAAGCAGCCCATGCGCCGGGTTCCCCGAGCGCGCCCGCGATGCTATACTCGACTTCGGATTGCACGTCACAGCCTGGTATCTTTTCGCGCACAGTTGCGAGCAGGAAAGCCGGTCTTGCGGAGGTGGCGAAATTGGCAGACGCACTAGCTTGAGGTGCTAGCGCC
>CAJCHN010000111.1 GCA_903970285.1 Rhodanobacteraceae bacterium
ATCGTCTTCGTCAGCGGCCGGTCCAGCGGATAAGCACTCCCCAGCTCCATCTTGATCTGCTCCGCCGTCCGCTCGCCGATCAGCAGGTTGTACTTGCGCTTGATGTAGGTGATGATGGCCTCGTCCATCTGGTTGCCGGCCATGCGCACCGACCGCGAGTAGACGATGCCGGCGAGCGAGATCACCGCAATATCAGTCGTCCCGCCGCCAATGTCGACGACCATGTTGCCGCCTGGTTCCGTAATGGGAAGACCCGCGCCGATGGCGGCGACCATCGCCTGTTCGACCAGGTGCACTTCAGACGCCTTGGCGCGATACGCCGAGTCCATGACGGCGCGCTTCTCCACCTGCGTAATCTCCGAAGGCACGCCGATGACGATGCGCGGATGCACCATCATCTTGCGGTTATGCGCCTTCTGGATGAAGTAGTTCAGCATCTTCTCGGTATGCTTGAAGTCCGCGATCACGCCGTCCTTCATCGGCTTGATTGCGACGATATTGCCCGGCGTCCGGCCAACCATCTCCTTGGCTTCCATGCCAACCGCCTCCACTTCGCCGGTCACCTGGTTCACCGCGATGATGGAGGGCTCGTTGACGATGATGCCCTTGCCGTGGGCGAAGACCAGCGTATTCGCGGTGCCAAGGTCGATTGCCAGATCGGACGAAAAGAGGCTGAACAGCGAGCGCATGTTGTGCACGCGCGAATAACGCGTCTGAAAATTGTTTGAAGACATCGGTTACGTATCGATCCTGGGTAAGACAAGATGCGGCGAGACTTCTCCCTATTGTACGGCTTGCGGAGACGCCCCGGCCCAGGCCTGCTTGCGGTAGGCGAAGACCGGGCGCTTCGGTAGGATGAGAGAAGCGAATCGAGGTCGGAATGATCATTGGCGTACCCAAGGAAGTGAAGGATCACGAGAGCCGCGTCGGCGTTACGCCGGCCGGCGTCAAGGCACTGGTCGAGGCGAACCACACGGTGCTGGTTGAAACCCGCGCGGGTGCGCTCTCCGCGTTCACCGACGACGAATACCAGGCAGCCGGTGCCGAGATCGTCGGCTCCGCTTACGATGTGTGGCGGCTCGCCGACATGATCGTCAAGGTGAAGGAGCCGGTTGAAAAGGAGTACAAGCACTTCCGCCCCGGCCTGGTGCTGTTCACCTATCTGCACCTCGCCCCGCTCAACGACCTGACCCAGGCACTGCTGGACCAGAAGGTGATCGGCATCGCCTACGAGACGGTGCGCGACCGCCAGGGTACGCTGCCGCTGCTGACCCCGATGAGCGAGGTTGCCGGCCGCATGTCGGTGCAAGTGGGCGCGACCTACCTCGAAAAGGAACACGGCGGGCGCGGCGTGCTGCTGGGCGGCGTGCCGGGAACCACGCCCGGCCACGTCTGCATCATCGGCGGCGGCATCGTCGGCACCAACGCCGCCAAGATCGCGCTCGGAATGGGCGCCCGCGTGACCCTGGTCGATTTGAATCTGAACCGGCTGCGCGAGATCGACGACATCTTTGGCGGACGCGTGCATACGCTCGCCTCAAACTCCTACAACATCGAACGCGCCGTCTGCGACGCGGACCTGGTCATCGGCGGCGTGCTCATCCCGGGCGCGGCGGCGCCCAAGATCGTCACCCGGGCCATGGTGGCGAAGATGAAGAAGGGCGCGGTCATCGTCGATGTCGCCATCGACCAGGGCGGGTGCATCGAGACCGCCCGGCCCACCACCCACACCGACCCCAGCTTCGAGGTGGATGGCGTGGTGCACTACTGCGTCACCAACATGCCGGCCGCCGTTCCCTACACGTCCACCCTGGCTCTCACCAACGCCACCTTCCCCTACCTGCTGCGGCTGGCGAAGCTTGGAGCGAAGGACGCCATCAAGGCCGATGCCGGCATCGCCGAAGGCGTCAACACCTATGACGGCACCCTCACCTACGAAGCTGTCGCCCACGCCCAGAACCGCGCATGGAAGCCGGTCGCAGAGCTGCTGTAATCGCAGAGCTGATGTAGCTGCGCAGCAACGAGAGCAGTTCTCGGCTCGCCATGCTCTCAAGTCTCCATCCGGAAGCCGCGAGCAAAGCGACCGGAGAACTACCCCTACAGCCAGGGCGTCTTGCCGCTCTCCGTCTCCGTCGCATGCATCACCAGCGCGAAGAAGTGCAGCAGCCGCCATTCATCCATCGCGCCCGGCTTCCCGCCCTCAAAGTCGATGTGCGAGATCACCGGGCTCACCAGCACCGCCTGCAGCGTCTCACTGGGCAGCTCGCTCGCCATCCACAGCGTCTCGGCGCTGGGAATGATGTTGTCTGCCTGTCCGTGCAGCAGGTACACCGGCGTCGTCATGGTGCGCAGCTTGCCGCGCGGGGAAAGCCCCGCCATCTCGTCCGCATGCTTTGCATTCGCCTTCGCGATCAAGTCTCGCGTCTTGGTTGAGGTCGCGTCCATCAGCTCCAGCGCCTCCAGCTTCTGCCGCTCACTCAGCTTCAGCGCAGCCGCCTCCTCAGCGGACTTATCCTCGTACAAGTGCGCCCGCAGCACCGCACGCACCGGACCCACATCCTGTCGCGGCACAAAGTCCTCCACGTACTCGTACTCCAGCACGAGCGGACCGTACTCGTGCGCCGGCAGCAGCTCCACTGTCCCGTTGGGGCGCACATCCTCGTTCGTCCGGTAGTACTGCGCCACCCGCCCCAGCGAATCCTGCGACCCTACCGCGAGCACAAATTTGAAGTCCGGCTTGTACAGCGGATCCGCCGCCGCCACCAGTGCCAGGCCGCCCGAAAAGCTGAGCCCCATCACACCCACCGGTCCGCCCGTCTTCCTGGCGAACCACTGTGTCGCCTCGCCGATCGTCTTCACCGAGGTCGAATCGACGTGATAGTCCTTGATATCCGGCAGCTCCGGCGTCAGCACCTCGATCCCGCAGCTCGCCATCGCGGAAGCAAACGACTCCAGCCGCGGTTCGTCGATGCCCAGGTGATCCACGCCATGGAAGACCACCAGACCCGGCGGATTCTTCACGCCTTCCGGCGTATAGATCCGCGCGCGCACCGCGCCCGATTCCACCTCAAAAGTCAGATCCTCGGTCGAGATGTTGTGTCCGACCGCGTCTCCCACCAGTGCCGGCACCGGCTTGCCCGACACCAGGTCGAGCACCGCAATCGCCTCCAGGTGATCCTTTACAAACGGCCATCCGGCGAGCGCAAACACCAGCAAACCAGCCGTCAGCAGTGCGTAAAACACCGGACGCGCCACGACCCGCTCCCAGAACCGTTCCCGCGTGCGACCCACCGCCTCGCGCGACCGTTTCAGCCTTTCGGTCAGCCGTCCGAGCCCGCGCTGCCTCGTGCTCTTACGGCTTTTCAATCGAGTGGGCATGCGCTCCCAAAATCCTAACCTAAACTCCAGGCAAAAGGGCGAAGCCCAATAGGTCTTCGCCCTTCCTAACATCCAACATCTAACATCTGTTTCTCAGATCTCCATAATTACCGGCATAATCAGAGGTCTCCGGCTGGTCGCCTTCTGAATGAAGCGCTTCAGGTCGTTGCGAATCTTCTCCTTGATCACTCCGTAATCCTGCTTCTCTTCGATCGACGAGCTCTCCAGCGTCCGGCCGACGATCGCCTTCGCCTCGCCGATGACCTGCGCGTCGTCCATCGCGAAGCCGCGCATGACAATCTCTGGCGGCCCTTCGGTGCGTCCCGTGCGCTTGTTGATCGCAACGATGGCAATCACGATGCCATCCTCCGACAGGTGCTGCCGGTCGCGAATGACCACATCCTCAACTACATCGATGCTTCCGCCCGAGTCGATGCAGACGCGCCCAGTGGTGACCTTGCCGTTCTTG
>CAJCHN010000112.1 GCA_903970285.1 Rhodanobacteraceae bacterium
GGAAATCATCCCTCGGCACGCATCCGCCGGTTACCAAATGGGCACAGCCGCAGGAGCGGGCAGATGGCACACTGCGGCTGCGCGAACATGCACAGGGTTTGGCCATGCAGCTTCACCAGCTCGTGATGCTCTTCCAGCCGGACCGCGTCCCAGCTCTCTGGAATGATGCGCATCAGCCTCTGCTCGGTGACGCCGGCATCCGCGCGGGGGGTTAGCGCCAGTCGCTGGGTCACGCGCAGATGGTCGGCATCCACGCACAAGGCGCGACGGCGTAGCGTCGAAAAGTTGACCACCGCCGCGGAGATCTGCGGTCCCACCCCTTCAAACGACTCCAGCCACTCGCGGACCTTCCCGGTTTTATAGCGCGCAAGAAATTCCAGAGTCAACGAACCGTATCGAGCCGTGATCTGCAGCAGGACCAGCTTCAGCCGCGACGCCATGACTTCGGGAGAAGGAATTGCCATGACGACCCGCACAATCTCCTCGATCGGCGCGTCGCGCAGGTCTTCCCAGTTTGCATAATGCCGGCGCAGGTCGCGCATGACGTGCTGCGCCTGCCCTGACCTGATCTGCGTCGACAGCAGCGAGGCAATCAGCTGGGTGAGGGGATCGAGCGGCTGGCGCAGAGGCGGCCTGCCAAAGTGCTGAAGCAGAAGCTCGTGCACCCTGAGGAGCCGCTGCTCGGGCGCGAGGTTCGCCTCGTCCGGGAGGAGCGGAGCTGCCTGCATCCTTTCCATTTTGACATCATGGCGGAACGCGGAACAAACCCACTCACTCCAATCGGCCTCATAGCATCTGAACACGAGACAACCAGGGAGAATGCTGAATGGCCGATGAAGAAAGCGCGTCTGCGCCTCAACCCGCGACCCTAACCCGCGCGTCCGGATTCGATGTGAGCGCCCGCTCCGACGGTTTGACTCGGCGCAGCTTCGTCGGAACCGCTGCGCTGGCGGGCGCCAGCCTGATCAGTGCCGCGGCCACAGCACAGAACCGCCAGCAGGCGGAAGCTGGACGCAAGGGAGACAGCGCCAGCGATCCCGGACCCGAGAATCATCCGCTGCTGGCCGAGAACCCCAACGCCAACCTCCCACCGTTCACCGACCGGGGCAACCCCGGGTCGGTCTGGTACTCGTTCGACGTCACGCCCAAGCGGCTTGAAGCAGGCGGATGGACCCACCAGGTCACGGAGCGGGAGCTGCCTTCGTCCAAGGATCTGGCCGGGGTGAACATGCGCCTGACGGCCGGCTCCTTCCGCGAATTGCACTGGCACCTGGCCGACGAATGGGCCATCATGCTCGCTGGAAAAGCCCGCGTCACCAACATGCAGCCCGACGGCAAGATGTTCGTCGACGACATCGAGACCGGCGACCTCTGGTACTTCCCGGCAGGATTGCCCCACTCCATCCAGGGACTTGAAGGTGACGGCTGTGAGTTCCTGCTGGTCTTCGACCAGGGCAGCTTCTCGGAGGACACCACCTTCCTGCTGTCGGAGCTGCTGGCGCACATCCCCCCTGAGATCATCCGGAAGAACATGGGCTGGACCCGCGCCGAGTGGGACCAGCTGCCGCCAGAACAGCTCTATATCTTCCCCGCCAACCTGCCCGGCTCACTTGAAGCGGACCGGCAGTTCCTTGGCAAGCACCTCGAAACCCGCACCCAGTACACCTTGAAGGCGTCCAAGATGCCGCCCACCTTCAAGTCTCCAGGCGGCGAGGTTCTGATCGTAGACTCCACCAACTTTCCCGTCGCCACCAACATCGCCATGGCTCAGGTGACGCTCAGGCCGGGCGCCATCCGCGAACTTCACTGGCACCCCAATGGCAGCGAATGGCAGTATTGGATCAAGGGCCAGGGGCGCATGACCGTGGTCAGCACCGAAGCCAAGGCACGCACCATGGACTTCCACGCCAACGACGTCGGGCTGGTGCCGTCGATGGCCGGGCATTACATCGAGAACACGGGGAGCGGCGACCTCGTCTTTCTCGAGATGTTCAAGACCGCGCGCTACCAGGATGTCTCCGTCAACGAATGGATAGCCCGCATGCCCGACAAGATGGCTCAGGCACACCTGCAGCTGCCGCTCTCTACCATTCGCCGGGCTCCCCAGAGCAGCCTGAAGATTCTGCCCGGATGACTCTCCGCATCAAGCTTCATTGCGCGTCACGCCCCAGCTCCTGGCATCACCCTTCGCCATCCCCCACGCCATGCGCGGCGTGTTGTGCGCCAGCCCGATCTCGCCTTGGGGATCCATGAGGATCACCCCGCCATGTCCGCCCAACCGCTCAAACAGGTAGGTGATGGCGTCCGTAGCGGATTGCTGCGGCGTTGCGCCCGCGGCCACCCGGTCCACCGCCCACTTGCCCAGCACGAGCTTCATGATGGGTTCGCCCCATCCCGTCAGCGAGACCGCCGCGGACCGGTTATCCGCATAGCATCCACAGCCGATCAGCGATGAATCCCCAACCCTGCCCGGAGCCTTGTTAAGGGTTCCGCCCGTACTCGTTCCTGCCGCGAGATTCCCATGACAATCCAGCGCCACCGCGCCGACGGTGTCGTGCGAAAGCATGGGGTCGGGCAGCGGAATCTCTCCCGAAAAGGTCCTGTCCTTGTGCCCGGCGAGCTCCGCTTTCTGGGCTGTGTACAGCCGGCGCTGCTCGCGCGCGATGACAAGGTCCATGTTGTCGCACAGCGCCATTCCGTTCTGCAGCGCGAACCGCTCCGCCCCGACCCCGACAAAGTAGACATGCGGGCTCTTTTCGAGCACCAGCCGCGCCGCCTTGATGGGATTGCGCAGATGCTCCACGCAGGCCACGCCGCCGGTGCGGAGGTCCGCCCCGTTCATCAGCAGCGCGTCCAGTTGCACCCGGCCATCATTGGTGAGGAACGACCCACGTCCGGCGTCGAACGCCTCGTCATCCTCCATCACAACGACGGCGGCCTCGACCGCCTCGACCGCCGTTCCGCCGGCCTGCAGCACCGCATGGCCGGCCTCCAGTGCCCTGACGATCCCGCGTTCGTGAGCGGCCACATCCTCGTCCGGCATGGCCCAGGCCCCGCCATGAATCAAGAGCGTCGGAACAGTTTTCTTCAAAGCCTTCCTCTATCGCGATTGTACGGAAATGCCGAAACACTTTTTTGGTTTTACCGGGTTTGCACCAAGGTATGGGACACTTCGACAGTCTTCCTCTCGGTGATGGGATGCCTATTTAGGGGATCCATGAAGCCCCGGCAGCCGAAAGCCCGTCTTACATGATGCGCATCCCTATTCCCTCTCGCGCGTTCGCCAATCCGCACGCTTCTTGCCACGGAGTCACCGCAACTTGTCTTCTGCCCATTCAGTAGCCGCGTACGCCCTCGATCCCCACGAGTCCTGCACGACTGACGCCTCTCCAGCCCATTACGCCCTGCTCGCGATCGTTCTGCCGACTTTCAACGAGCGGGATAACGTTGCGACGCTGATCGCGCGGATCCACCAGGCTCTTGAGGGGATCGCGTGGGAAGCCATCTTCGTCGATGACGATTCCCCCGACGGAACTGCCGAAATGGTGCTTGAACTGGCTCGCCAGGACTCCCGCATCCGTCTGCTGCACCGGATCGGACGCCGGGGACTCTCTTCCGCGTGCATTGAAGGGGTGCTGGCTACCTCCGCCCCGTTTGTTGCCATCATGGACGCGGACCTGCAGCACGACGAAACCGTCCTGCCGCGCATGCTGGAGCAGCTGCGCAGCCAATCGCTCGATGTAGTCGTGGGCACCCGCAATTCCCGGGGCGGAAGTATGGGCGATTTCCGCCACTCCCGTGTCCTGCTCAGCAGGCTCGGCCAGACGATCAGCCACGCCGTCTGCCGTTGCACCCTCACCGACCCCATGAGCGGCTTCTTCATGCTGCGCCGCAGCTTCTTCCTTGAGGTGGTTCGCGACCTTAATGGTGGAGGCTTCAAAATCCTGGTCGATCTGCTCTCCTCAAGCCCGCGCCCGGTTCGCCTTGGCGAGGTAGGGTACACCTTCGGCGTGCGCCGCCACGGCGAGAGCAAACTGGATGTCGTGGTCGGACTGGAATACCTCTTGCTGGTGCTCAACAAACTGATCGGCGGCGCGTTCGCGGTGCCGATGATGCTGTACCTGCTGGTCGGCGCCCTCGGCCTGGTGACGCATTTTGCCTTCCTCCTCCTGTTGACCCGGGCTGGTCACGTTCCGTTCGTCCCGGCGCAGATCTTTTCCACCTTCGCCGCCATGGCCGAAAACTTCCTGCTCAACAACTGGATCACCTTTCGCGACCTCCGCCTGCGGGGAGCCGCAATGGCTTTCGGCGCCGCGCGCTTTGTCGCCGCATGCTCCTTCGGCGCCTGGGCCAACGTTATCTTCGCCCGCGCGCTCTGGCAATCCGGCGCCGAGTGGTACCTCGCCGGACTCGCCGGCATCGTCCTCGGCTCAGTCTGGAATCTCTCCGTCAGCAGCCTCTTCACCTGGAAGATGCTGCGCCGCGCACCCGCTCGCAACCCGGCTGAGGACGCCTGCGCCAGCGATCTTGAGGCCTTGCGGTGAACGCCGAAGGAGACGCCGCCGCCGTCTCGTCCGCTCCTCCCGTTCTCCGGCGCCCTATCGTTCTCGGCTGCGCTCTGTTCGCGCTGCTGACCGCCGTCTACCCCTTTGCCCGCGCCGCCTTTCGCGTCGAGGTGGATTACAACGAGGGTTGGAACATCTACAACACCGCCCGCTTCGCGCACGGCATCCAGCTCTATCCGGTGGCCTACGGCTGGCAGACCGTCAACTATCCAATGCTGTCGTTCGCGATCATGGCCTTCCTCCACCGCTTCACGCACGACTATCTCTTCACCGCGCGCGTGGTCTCGCTGCTCTCGCTTGTCGCTTGCTCGGTGCTGGCCGGCGCAGTTGTCCACCATCTCTGCCGCTCGCGCCCGGCCGCCATCCTCACCGGCTTCCTCACTCTGGGCATCTTCTGCACCAACGCCGACGCCTACGTCGGCATGGACGATCCCCAACTGCTCGCGCAGCTCTTCTTTCTGCTCGGTTTCTACCTCTACATCCGCCAACGCGATCATCTTGGCGCCGTCATCGCGAGCGCAGCCATTTTCGTCTTCGCCGGCAACATCAAGCACAACCCGCTCGATTTCCCCCTCGCGGTCCTCATCGATCTGATCCTGCTCTCGTGGCGTCGTGCCCTCGCCTTCAGTGCCGCGGGGCTTGCCCTGGCCGCAGCCTCGATTCCTCTGAACATCTACCTCGGCGGCCCTTTTTTTCTGACCGAGATGCTCGCGCCTCGCTCCTACTCGGTCGAGAAGATCTTCGACATCATCACGAACGTGCTGGGCCCGCTGCTGATTCCGTCGCTTCTTGGCCTGTTGGTGGCGTTCCTGTTGCTTCGCGATCCCCGACGCCGCCCCGCGGGTCTTCTGTTCTTCACCTCCCTGCTCGTGGGTTCGGCGTTCGGCGGCGGGATCGGCGTCTCCGTGAACACCTTCTTCAGCTGCATGATCGCGCTTGCGATGGTTCTCGGCCTGGCGTTCGCCGATCTGGAACAAGGTCGCTGGGCCTGGACCAGCAAGCGGCTCTTCGGCACTCCGGTCCGGGTTCTCGCAGCACCTGTCCTGTTCCTGTGGTTGATCATCCCCGCGGCGGTCGCAGGCATCGCCAATCCTGTCGCGTCTCTCGCAGAGACGGTGCAGGCGCAGCATCGCTTCGACGTTGAAGTCGGCTTCCTGCGCCAGCACCCCGGACCCCAGATCTGCGAGAGTCTGCTGCGCTGCTACTTCGCCGGCCAGCCTTATCTCTACGATCCCTTCAACGCCACACGACTCATCCGATTCCACAAGCTGGACCCCCACCTTGTGCTCGACGGTCTCGACCACGGCACCTATTCGGCAGTCGAGATGGATCACCCTCTCGACGAGGTGGAATCGGAACGTTTTCCGGCGGTCTTGTTCGACAGCATCCGCAACCACTACCAGCCTGCCCTGGTCGACGACGACGTCGCCATCTACGTTCCGAAGACCACATCCCTCCAAAGTCCCATTCCGGCCAAGTGACTTCGCTGCGCCGTTCGCATCCAACAAAGGGTCTAAGGGGAATTCTGATCGAATGGGCCTGATGGATGTACTGGCGCAGCACGGTTACGCGGTCGTAGCCATCACGCTCTTCCTGGCGGCAGCCGGTTTGCCTCTGCCCACCTCGCTCGTCCTGCTGGCCGCGGGCGCCGGCGCACACCAGGGCAACGCAGGACTCGACCTTGGCGTCCTGCTGCCGCTCGCCATCGGGTGCGCCCTGTCCGGCGACATCCTTCTGTTCTTCGGCGGACGCTACACCGGGTGGTGGCTGCTCGCCGGCATGTGCCGGCTCTCGATGAATCCCGAAGGCTGCATCTTCTCTTCGTCGGCGTACTTCTACCGCCGTGGCGCCAAGACCCTGCTCTTCTCCAAGTGGATTCCCGGGCTCTCGTCCATGGCAGCACCGCTGGCCGGTTCCCTTAATATGCGCTACTGGCGCTTCCTGCGTCTCGATGCGGTCGGCGTCACCCTCTATGCAACGGCCTGGCTGGGCATCGGCTACACTTTCAGCCGCTTTCTCGGCCGAATCGAGTCCTGGCTGCAGACACTCGGCCACGCCGTCCTCATCCTCATCCTGCTGCTCGTCGGCCTGTACGCCGCGTCCGTCGTCGTCTTCTGGATCAAAGCGCGCAAGTACAACAAGATCCAGAAGATCTCCGCCGAGGAGCTGCGCCAGCGCCTGGAAATGCGGGATCCTTCGAAGCTGGTCGTCATCGCCGACGTCCGCAGCCACAACTACTACGATCCTGGCATGCAGCGCATCAAGAACTCCATCCGCGTTGAACCGGCCCGGCTCAAAGAAGAACTTGAAGCCCTGCGCGAATTCATGGCGCCCGAGTGCGAGATCTACCTTTACTGCTCCTGCATTCGCGACACCACGTCCAAGCGGGTTGCTCACATGCTGGAGCAGGAGAACTGCCGCACCGTGGTCATCGAAGGGGGCCTCAAGGCCTGGATCAGCGCCGGCGGCGAACTCGAGCTGGTCCCCGCTGCCGATATCCAGCACCTGCCCCGATTCGAGTAGCCGCCTGCGCCGGAGTGGCGCGCCATCCTTCGCCTAGACTGAACCGGCAATGCTCCTTACGCCTTCCACCGTCACAGCTGCGCTTCTGCTCCTGGCTCCGTTCCTGTATGCCGCGTTCGCGCCGGAGCGATTCGCGCGCGTGGTTCAGGCGCTGCCACTCCGCTTGCGGCTGACGCTTCCGGCCGTGCTCGTTGTCCCCTACATCCTGGTGGGCACCTCTGGCGGCATCTACCGCAAGTCCGGATTGCTGCTCTACGCCGTTCTGCCGGTCGCCATCGCCGTCCTGCTCTTCCGCGCGCGACAGCAGGACGCCGCCCAGCGAGGCACCTGGCGAGACCTCTTCGTGCTGCTCACCCTGGGGCTGGCGGTCGACCTGCGATGGTTCGAGCCTTTCTGGCCACCCCACCTCAGCGTCTTTAACAAGGTGCTGCTGCTCGATGCCGGCATCTACGGCTTCATGGCCGTCCGCCAACTGGATGGCGTCGGGTTCGATCTTCGCATTCGCCCGCCTGATGCAGCCATCGGCTTGCGCGAACTGACGTTCTACGCGCCCATTGCGATCCTCCTTGGACTCGCGCTCGGCTTCCTCCACCTCAATCCGCAGGCGCACTGGCTGCGCAATGCTCCGGCCGCGTTCATCTTCACCTTCTTCTTTATCGCCGTGCCCGAAGAGCTGTTCTTTCGCGGCTGGCTGCAGAACCTGCTGGAGCGCCGCCTAGGCCGCACGCCGTCGCTCCTGATCACGTCGCTGCTCTTCGGACTGGCTCACTTCAACAAGCGTGCCGCGCACTTCAATTGGCGCTACGTGCTGCTGGCCGCGCTCGCCGGTCTCTTCTACGGACGCGCCTGGCGTCAGGATCGCCGCGTAGGCGCTTCGGCGCTTACCCACGCCGGCGTCGATACGCTGTGGTCGCTGTTCCTGCGGTGATGATGCGGGTGAAACCCCCAGTAGCCGATACCCACGCGCATGTTGTGCGTCAGCCGCGCCGGCACCGTCACCGCCAGGCAGATGCCGAAGATGGCATGGGCCATTCCCAGCGGCCACAGGTTGCCGTAACGCAGAAAGATCAGGCACGCGGCCAATCCCCAGAGCAGCGTCGCCGGCGTCAGGATGGGGTTTGGCAGATGCGCCAAGGCAAAGATCAGGCTGGATGCAAGCACTGCGTAGCTCGTCGTCCGCAGCACCCGGAGGAAGCGGCCAAAGAAGTAATCCAGCATCAGGAACTGCTGGACAAAGGACCATATCGCGTATCCGTAGAACGTGCGAAACAGCATCAGCGGACCCGCCGGCGCATGCAGGGTGCCCAGATGCAGCGCGAGCAACACAGCTACCCCTCCCAGCACCGCTGCAATCGCGACCACCCACATGGATCGCAGTAGGTTGGTGACGCGCCAGCCCATCGCGCGCCAGCTCTCGAACGAGAGCCATGTGGTGACGGAGATCCAAACCACGGGAGCCCAGTAAAGCACGCGCTGCCACGGACGCGGCGTCCAGATCACGGCCAGGATCAGCCCGTAGGCAACCAGCAGTTCTACCCAGGTGCGCAGCCGGCTTCGCACCCGCACCGATCCAGCCAACTCATCTGCCTTCGTGAGATCCATGCCCATGAAGACGCATACAGGGGCTATCCTGTCTCTCATCGTGCTCAAGAGGCATTCCCATGGGACGGAGCAGGCGCCGACGCCAAGGTTCTTCGGCAGCCGCGCCCGATGTCATCCCCTATTCAGCGCCGGCGCCGCGGGTCCAAGTGTTGAGCTTCTCAGTTGCAGCAGCCCAGGATCACGGAAAGCAGAAAACCATGCGGCTTAGGTGCGCAGGAAGTCGCAAGCGCTGGAGATCACGGGCCACCACGCTGGCAGCTCTGCTGGCGCTGCTGTCGGCGCTGCCGGTTGGAGCACGGCAGGTCTCCTCGTCTGGGTGCCGCTGGGTCGCCGCCTCGCCGGATCGTGCAGGAAATCAGCCACTTGTTCCGGACACTGCGCCGCTGCCCATCTTTCGCCGGGCCTTCACCCTCGTCACCAGACCCACGGCGGCGATCCTGCGCATCTCCGGCCTGGGCCAGTATGAGGCGCACATCAATGGCCGCAACGTCACCCCGGCCGTGCTCACTCCCGGCTGGACGCTCTACAGCAAACACGTTCTGTTCGATACCTACGACGTGCTGCCCCTGCTGCAGCCAGGGCCGAATGCCATCGCTGTCCTGCTGGGGAACGGGATGTATCACGTGCCGCCGGCCCCGGGCCGCTACGCGAAGTTCGAAGGCTCGTTCGGCCAGCTCAAACTGATCGCCGAGATCACGCTGCGCTTCGCCGACGGGCACACGCAGGCGATCGACACGGACGCGAGTTGGAAGACCGGCCCCGGTCCAATCACCTTCTCGCATGAGTACGGCGGCGAAGATTTCGATGCGCGCCTGGAACCCGCCGGCTGGGAGACCCCGGGTTTTGACGACTCCACCTGGGCAGCGGCCACGCCGGTCCAGGGTCCGGGAGGCGAGTTGATCGCCGAAACCACGCCCCCGGTCGAAGCGTTCCAGACCTTTGAGCCGGTGAAGGTGAGTCATCCGAAGCCCGGGTTGACGGTCTACGACCTGGGACAGAATTTTTCCGGATGGCCGGAGATTGCGGTCACCGGGCCACGGGGAGTCTCGGTGAAGTTGATCGCCGGCGAGCTGTTGACGCCCGGCGGCCTGGTCACCCAGCATAGCGGCGGCGCCCGGCCCGACGCGCCCAATGTCTTTGCCTACACGCTGCGCGGCGGTTCGACGGCTGCGCATCCGGAGACCTGGCATCCGCGATTCTCCTACTACGGCTTCCGCTACGTACAGGCCGAGACCTCGGCGCCGGAGCTCAGGATCATCCATCTGGACGGACGTTTCCTGCACGCCTCCGCCGAGCAGACTGGCAGCTTTACGTCCTCCGATCCGCTCTTCAACCGCATCCACGCGCTGATCGATCGGGCCATGCTCTCGAACATGATGTCAGTGCTGACCGACTGCCCGCAGCGCGAGAAGCTGGGCTGGCTGGAGCAGACACATCTGGCCGGTGCCGCGCTGATGTACAACTGGAATCTCGCCAGCCTGTACAACCAGATCGCCGGCGACATTGGCGATTCTCAGCAGGCGAATGGTCTGGTCCCGGACATCGCGCCCGAATTCACTGTCTTCTCCGGACCATTTCGCGACTCGCCCGAGTGGGGCTCGGCAGTGGTCCTCAGCGCGTGGGTT
Organism: Rhodanobacteraceae bacterium; assembly: GCA_903970285.1. Lineage (GTDB taxonomy): Bacteria > Acidobacteriota > Terriglobia > Terriglobales > Acidobacteriaceae > Edaphobacter. Next base: position 10,316 of record CAJCHN010000112.1, read on the forward strand.
GCGTACCAGTTTTCCGGAGATCAGGAGCCGCTGCGCCAGCACTTCCGCTCCATGCAGCTCTATGTCGCGTACCTCGGAACGCGAGCCAGCAACCACCTGCTCGACTTCGGCCTGGGGGACTGGTACGACATCGGGCCAGGCGAGCCGGGCATCTCCAAGCTGACCACCCCCGGCCTGGTTCCCTCGGCGATTTACTTCGAGGACCTCACGAAGCTGGCGCGGATCGCCGAACTGCTGGGCCAGCCTTCGGACGCAACTCGATATGCGGGTGAGGCCGCCGCCGTGAAGCAGGCGTTGAATGCAAAGTACTTCCACCCCGAGACGAACCAGTACGATCGTGGCAGCCAGACCGCCAACGCGATGCCGCTGGTGGCCGGGCTGGTTCCCGAAGGACATGAGGCCGCCGTGCTGGCAAATCTGGTCGCCGACATTCGCGCCCACCAGAACCACGTCACGGCCGGCGATGTGGGATTCCACTACGTGGTGCGCGCGCTGACCGACGGCGGCCGGTCAGACGTGCTCTTCGACATGCTGAGCCGCACCGATGCGCCGAGCTACGGCGACCAGCTTGCCCGCGGCGCGACCGCGCTGACCGAAGCCTGGGACGCCAACCCCAACTCGTCGCAGAACCACTTTATGCTGGGGCACGCGGAGGAGTGGTTCTACCGCGGCCTGGCCGGTATTCAATTCGACCGCAGCCGCAGCGCGCCAGCGGAACAGCTCCGCATTGCGCCCGCCGTGGTCGGCGGCCTTACCAGCGTGTTCGCGTCCTTCAAATCCTCGCTGGGAGTCATCAGCAGCGCATGGCGGCGACGTTCCGCGTCCGCCCTCACCCTGACCATGGACGTGACGTTGCCCGCGGACGGCAAGATTCTCTTCCCGCCAAACTACCGTGCATCCATCCTGCTGGACGGCCACCCGCTGGAGACCGACCCACGGGTGATCCACGCCAACCTGGCCAACGACACCCCGCACGCGTATCTACACGCGGGCAGGTATCACTTCACCCTGCGCAAAAGTGCGGGCGAACCGGCGGGCCGGGAGCGAGCTCAATCCTTGCCGCGAAAGCTGTGAATCAGCCGGCGGTCACGCTTGTTGGGACGGCGCGGCGTGAAGTTCGGTTCGGCGAGAAACATCGCGCGTCGAGCCTCGGCGGTCTTTGCCCGCAGCTCGCGGCTGGCGTCAGTCTCGCGATACAGAGTCTGGGCGACAGTGGCAGAGCCCCGCTGGTCTTTCAGCAGCAGAACCTCCACCTCGAAGTCGCCGGCCTCCGTCCGGATGTGCAGCCGGTCGCCCGGCTTCAGCACGCGGGAGGGTTTGGCCGGCTGCGCACCCACTGAGACACGCCCGGCATCGCAGGCTGCCGTGGCCAGGGCGCGAGTCTTGAAGAAGCGCGCCGCCCACAGCCACTTGTCGACGCGCAGAGGTCCGCTCATGCCTCCATTTTGCGACAATGGAGTGCGGGAGACCAAGTTGCGTAGGATCAGGATCAAGCAGACCACCGGAACCACCGTGCCGGGGTTCGAAAACGGGAATGGGCAGAGAGTGGTGCGGGATACGGGATTTGCGTCGGAGAGTTTCCCCGGGCAGCGGGTGTATCACCTGCGATGCAGGCGCTGCGAGTTTCAGTATGGAGCGAACGGTACGGATATCCTGAAGCGGCTTTGCCCGCGCTGCCAGGGTGGTGCGAGGGGTGAGCGGCTGCGCGATCCCGGGCCAAGTCTCTTCGCGGAGATTTAGTCAAGTCTTGCCGGCGCCCTTCGATTCCATATCGGGCTCTGAGACCCGAGGAAGCAGACCTCGCCAAGCAGTCGATTTCCGGCCGTCTTCCACCCACATGGGTCCGCGCATCATGATTGCGGTCAACTATGCCGCGGCCGGCCCGAGCCGCTCTACCAGGGTGGCTGTGCCCTTGAATCTTTTTCCTCATGCAATCGTCTAAACCATGGTATTCTTGTGATTCGCTGGGGACGTGCGCCTTCGAATGCCCGACTAAGCCCGATACGGCGATAAGTCAGATGGGTTTGCGCCAACGCGGTCTTTACCGTACCTGTCCCGCGAGACCAATGAGAGGGCAACGGGAGAGCCTCGCCTGGAGTACGCTCCAGGCTGACTAGAGCTGCGTAAGCGGCATCCCAACAAATAGAGACGCCTACATGAAGGCAGGAGTGCGCACAAACGTGGCCGATGAGCTGGATAAATACGAAGACGATATCGATAAGCTGATTGATACAGGCAAGGAAAAGGGTTATCTCACTTACGGTGAGGTCAACGACCTGCTGCCCGGCGACATCACCACGCCGGACGATCTGGACGATCTGCTGACGACGATCAACACCCAGGGCATCGAGCTGGGTGGGGACCGCGAGGGCCGGGACCGGGACAAATACGAGCCGGAGGCAGGCGAGGAGGGCGAAGACGTCGAGCTGGATCTCTCTCCGGGCACCCTCGAGAAGACGAACGACCCGGTCCGCATGTACCTGCGTGAGATGGGCACGGTTCCGCTGCTCACCCGCGAGGGCGAGGTGGAAATCGCCAAGCGCATCGAGCGCGGCCAACTGCGCGTGATGAAGGCCATCTCGCGTTCGCCGATCGTGATTCGAGAGATTGTAGGTTTGGGAGAGGACCTGCGCCGCGGCGTCCGCAACATCAAGGAAGTGGTCACCTTCGACGAGGAAGAGCTGACCGAAGAGATTCTGCAGGCGCGGGTGCGCCAGACGGCATCCCGCATCGACGTGATTCTGAAGCATCAGAAGAAGATCGTGCAGCTCGAAGAGAAGTGTGAGCAGGCTGGCGCCGCGGCCAAGGACGCCAGGTCCAAAGCCCGGGAACAGCGCAGGCTGCGCTGGCTGATGGGTCGCGAGCACGTTTATATCAACCGCGTCGTGCGCGAGCTGAAGTACACCAACGCCGAAAAGAAGCGGCTGCTCGACAAGGTAAACAAGACGGTGGACGCAATGCGGACGCTGGAGCGGCAGATCAAGTCGCTTGAAGCCAAGTTTGAGGCCTCCAAGTCCGAAGAGCTGAAAAAGGAGTACAAGCGCCAGCAGAAGAACTGCCGGCTGGACCTTGAGCGCGTGGAGCAGGACGCCGGCATCACCATCGCCGACTTGAAGCGCACCCAGCGCGAGATGATCCAGGGCGATATGGACGCGGAGAAGGCGAAGCGCGAGCTGATCGAGGCCAACCTGCGGCTGGTCGTCTCCATCGCCAAGAAGTACACCAACCGCGGTCTGCAGTTCCTCGACCTCATCCAGGAAGGGAACATCGGCTTGATGAAGGCGGTGGACAAGTTTGAGTACCGCCGCGGCTACAAGTTTTCCACTTACGCCACCTGGTGGATTCGGCAGGCGATCACCCGCGCCATCGCGGACCAGGCTCGCACCATCCGCATCCCGGTGCACATGATCGAGACCATCAACAAGTTGATCCGGACCAGCCGCCAGCTCGTCCAGGAGCTTGGCCGCGAAGCGTCATCCGAAGAGATCGCCCGCCGCATGGATATCCCGGTCGCGAAGGTGCGCAAGGTGCTGAAGATCGCGCAGGAGCCCATCTCGCTCGAGACCCCCATTGGCGAAGAGGAAGATTCCCACCTTGGCGACTTCATCGAGGACCGCATGGCCGTCTCACCGGCGGACGCGGTCATCTCGGTCAACCTGAAGGAGTACACGTCGCAGGTTCTGCGCACGCTCACTCCGCGGGAAGAGCGCGTGATCAAGATGCGTTTCGGCCTTGAAGATGGCTCGGAGCACACCCTCGAAGAGGTCGGCCAGAGCTTCCAGGTAACTCGCGAGCGCATCCGTCAGATCGAGGCCAAAGCCCTGCGCAAACTGCGCCACCCCAGCCGCAGCCGCAAGCTGAAGGCGTTTGTGGATGGGGTGAAAGACGCCTAAGCCATTCTTGTGCGTGACGTTGTGAAAGAGCGCGACAGCTTCGGTTGTCGCGCTCTTCAAGTCTGTGCTCTCAAGGATGAAGATCGATCGGCAGCATGCTGGTCCATGAGTGCTCAAGCGACCCATCGCAAGCTAAAGACTGCCGTACTTCGTGGCTTGGCGTCACGGCTTTCCGGGCGCTCATCCGGCAGGACAGGCTTTCCCCCGGCGACGAGTCGATACCGGATGTTGGCAAGCTGTGTAACGCCGGGAGATAAGGCTTGTACTCGCAGGGAGATCGCGGCCACCATAGGACAACTCCGCCGGGCGTCACCAGAGCTGGAGAGTTCGAACTTGACGAGGTTCTTGATGCTCTCAGATTGGTTCAGGGCGGCGCGAGCCGGGCAGCTCGCGTCCATGCTTCTCGCCGCGTGCGGGATGGTCCTGCCGGGCCTCGGGCAGACCGGCCAGGATGCGCCGTCTCCGCTGGTGGGTCCGCAGTTGACGCGCAACCAGCCACGCGACCTGCAGGCACCGCTACCCTCGGTATTGGACGTGTACGCGGGGTACGGATATCTGAATCCATTTTCAAGCGCGATCAACAACCACCAGTTTCAGCCGGTCAGCAACCTGAATGCATCGGCGGGCTTGCAGTACTACTTCAACCGCAGGTTCGGCGCGGAGCTGGCAGGCGAGTATTTCTCGGGTTCAAGCCCGCGTGGCGCGTTCGGGCAGTGCAATCCAGGCTGCTCGGATCGCGACCCGGCGTATACCACGCTGGAGGCGGGGCCGACGATGCGTTTCCAGGCTGGCCGGCTGGTGCCGTTTCTGCATGCGCTGGCGGGTGGGGCGCAGGTGCGCGGACCGTTTCTGCAGCCGCTGCGCTGGGGCGTGGGACTGACCGGAGGCGGCGGCGCGGACCTGATCCTTCCGCTGCTGCACGATCACCTGGCGCTGCGCGGCGAAGCCAGCTACCAGTACATGCATGTGAACTACGGCATGCCGGGAGCCAACGGCATCGGCGGCGGTTTGGGCGACGTCAGCGCGGTAAAGGTGTCGGGCGGGCTGGTGCTCCGGCTGGGCTCGCAGGCGCCGCCGACGCCGGTGGCGCTGGCCTGCACAGTCAGCCCCGAGGTAGCGTTCCCGGGGGACCTGGTGATGGTGATGGGCGAGGCATCGAACCTGAACAAGCGCCACTCGACCTCGTACCAGTGGAGCGCGACAGGCGGGAAGGTCTCGGCGCAGGGCTCTTGGGCGACCATTGCAACCGCCGGACTGGCGCCAGGGACGTACATGATCATGGGTCAGGTGAGCAATGGGCCGGAGGCATTTGCGCAGGCAAGCTGCACCGCCTCGTTTCGGGTGCGTCCGTACGACCCGCCCACAGTCTCCTGTGCGGCGGAGCCCGCGCTGGTGAAGGCGGGCGATAAGGTCTCGATTGCCGCGACCGGTCTGAGCCCGCAGAATCGCCGGCTGACGTACAGCTATGACTCCGATGCGGGGCAGATTTTCGGCTCGGGCGGACGGGTGACGCTGCTGACCACCGGCGTAGCGCCACGCACGATCACGGTTACCTGCACGGTAACGGATGATCTTGGCAAGAGTGCGGCGGCGCAGACCAGCGTGGTGGTGGAGGGCGTCCCGCTGCCGGAGCCGCTGCCCATGTCGAGCAACTTGTGCACCCTCGACTTCGTGCGCGACACCAAGCGTCCTACCCGGGTGGATAACGAGGCGAAGGCGTGCCTCGACGACCTGGCGCTGAGCCTGGAACGCGACGTGGAGGCGACGCTTGACCTGGTGGGACATGCGGCCGCCGGCGAGGCGGATGGGGCCGAGCGTGCGGCGCAACGCGCAGTCAACGCGAAAGACTACCTGGTGACCGAGAAAGGAATCGATCGCTCGCGGGTGGCGGTGTTCACCGGCGCCGACGCGGGCAAGACGGTGACGTCGACGCTGGTTCCGCGTGGCGCGGATTCCGTGTCGGCTACGCCGGTCGACGAGAATGCAGTCAAGCCCGAGATGCGCTCGCCGCTGCCGCTGCGCAAGCCGCACCGCAAGCCGGTGAAAAAGGACAGCTCGCTGGTGTGGTGGTAGGCGCGGTGCAGAACCTTCAGGGGTAGATGCGGTTCAACGTCCGGGCGAAGGGGATGGTCTCGCGCACGTGGTCGAGGCCGCAGATCCACGCGACCACGCGCTCGATGCCCATGCCAAAGCCGCAGTGGGGGACCGAGCCATACCTGCGCAAGTCGAGGTACCACTGGAAGGCGGCTACCGGGAGATTGTGCGCCTGAATCCTTTCGAGCAGCAGCTCGTAGGAGTTGACGCGCTCGCTGCCGCCGATAATTTCGCCGTAGCCTTCGGGCGCCAGCACGTCAACGCAGAGCGCGCGAGTGGGGTCGGCAGGGTCGGGCTGCATGTAGAAGGCCTTGATGGCGGCGGGATAGCGGTGGACCATCACCGGTCGGTCGAACTGCGACGAGATATAAGTTTCGTCGGGAGAGCCGAAGTCGTCGCCCTCCTGGTGCAGCGTATCGATCAACCCTTTGGCGTGTGCGTCGACCAGCATCTGGTGCGCCTGGTCATAGCTCAGGCGGGGAAACGGCGCGTGAATGGAATCCAGTTTTGTAGCGTCGCGGCCGATCACCTTCAGGTCGGCGCGATGCTTGGCCAGCACCGCGGCGACGATGAAGCTGAGGTAGTTCTCTGCCAGGCTCAGCAGGTCTTCGAGGCCGGCGTAAGCCATCTCGGGCTCGACCATCCAGAATTCCGTGAGGTGACGGCGGGTCTTGGACTTTTCGGCGCGGAAGGTGGGGCCAAACGAGTAGACCTTGCCAAGCGCGAGCGCCGTAGCTTCGACGTAAAGCTGGCCGGACTGGGTGAGATACGCCTTATCGTCGTCGAAGTAGTCCATCTCGAAGAGCTCGGAGGTGCCCTCGCACGCATTGGGGGTCAGGATGGGCGGATCGGTGCGAGTGAATCCGTTCTGATCGAAGTAGTCGGCCGCGGCCTTTATGATGGTGGCGCGGACGCGCAGGATGGCGCTCTGGCGGGGCGTGCGGATCCAGAGGTGGCGATGCTCCATGAGGAAGTCGACGCCGTGCTCCTTCAGCGTGATGGGGAAGGGCGTCTCGTCGGGCACGCGCTGCAGGACTTCCAGGGCTTCCACGTCGAGCTCGTAGCCGGAGGGCGCGCGGGAGTCGGCGCGTACCTCGCCGGTGACCTTCAGCGACGACTCCAGCGTAAGATTCTTCAGAGTTTCGAAGAGTTCTTCGGGTACGGCGGCCTTGGGCACGATGCCCTGGATGGTGCCGGTGCCATCGCGAAAGATGGGAAAGAGCAGCTTGCCGGAGGCGCGGAGATTGTAAAGCCAGCCCTGCAGGGTCACGGTCTGGCCTTCGTACGCGGAAAGTGTGGCGATGGTGGCAATCGGCATTTGGCTTCTTAAGTGTAAAGGCAACTGTGCCCGCACGCCGGTGGGCGGTATCTCGTGCCGCGCTGGACGCTTCGCGTGTCTTAGTGCTCCGTCGAAAGGTAGCGGCTGGCGTGGGAGAAGACTTCGCGCCCGAGGCGGGCGGCGAAGCCGGGCGAGGACGCTTCGGTGCTGGCGATTTCAAGGATCGCCGGGGTCTCCGGCGGGAGCGTGGCGATCAGCGCATAGATCTCCGGCCAGGCGATGGTGCCGGTGGCGAGCGTTCCGGGGCGCTCCGTACCGGACGCAGGCCACAGATGTTCGTCGGGCTTGCCGGGGTGCGGGCTGCCGGTGGCTCCATGGTTGTCGTGCAGATGCAGCTCCGCAAGGCGCGGCCGGAGCTCCTCGAAGGTAGCCGCCAGCAGGTGGCCGGTAAGGTGGGCATGGCCCACGTCGAAGCAGACGCCGGTGCTGTCGAAGTGGCCGATGCGGAGGATGTCGAGCAGGTGCGATGGAGTTGCAATGCCGTTCCGCAGGTTTTCGAGCAGCAGGCGCACGCCGAGCGGCCCGGCGAAGGCCTTGAGGTGTTCGACTGCGGTAAGCGCGTGTTCAAGCGCGTGGTCGGACCACAGATCGCCGTCGAGCCCGAGGTGCACGACGCAGGTGGCGACGGGAATGGTTTCGGCCACTTCGAGCGCCCGCTTGATCTCCTCCATGGCCTCGATGCGGCGCGGCTTCTCGTTTGCTACCAGGTTCAGGGTCGGGTACGCATGGCGTGAAAACTGCGGGTCGGCGGTGAGCGGCGCGTGGAGCGCCGGGCGAACCTCATTCGCGCGGAACCAGGCGGCGATCTCCCGCAGTTGCTGGCGATCGGTGTAGTCGAAGTGAAAGCGGGCGGCGAACAGCTCGATCACGCTGACGCCGGCTTGTGCGAGCGCGTCCAGGTGCGCCGCGGTGAGCCGATGCGGATAGAAGATCTGGGTCGAGATGCCGGGAAGCATAGAGACAGGGTACAGGGATTAGGTTGCAGGGTGTAGGCGCGGAAAGCCCCCCGAACCGTTAAGGGTTAGCCGGTGGGCCCACGAGGTCTGGCTCCGCGGCGATGGCGTACCTGCCGTCAGGCAGGTGCTCGAGGGTGGGTGCATAGGTGCCGAGCAGCTTGCGCGTCCACCAGACATGCTGGGTGCGCTTCTCTTCGGACGTCGAAAACCAGTATTGATAGAGCACCGCGCGCACCATGCGGGGCGGTGTCGTCGCTAACGGATTGCCGGCAAAGAGCCCAAGCACGGCGCGGTCGTTCTCCAGCAGGCGCTGCTCGGTCAGGATGACAATAGGCGACTCCTGCCACGGGCCGAGCGAGGCGAACCAGAGATTCCAGTCGAAGCGCGGCTGGTAGGGAGCGTAGATGCGCGGGCGCTCGGCCGGACTCTGCGGCTTGTAACGAAAGGGGTATGGGGTCCAGGTCTGGCCGTCCCTGGAACCCTGGAACTCGATCTCGTAACGGTGCGGCGTCATGTTGGCGAACAGGCCGTAGACGTTGGCGATGCGGAAGGGTTCGAGCGCGAGGATGGGCGCGGCAGGAAGCGGCGCGGCGGGGAAGAGCATCTGCACCAGCTCGGCGGTGGTGACGTAGGCGATGGCGCTGAGGCAGACGGTGCTGATGGCGACCTGGATCGCGGAGAGATGTCTTCTAAGCCTGGGCGCGGTGACTCCGGCAGCGGCGGGTCCTCCCGCTGTGCGGAAGGATGACAAGGCCCTGGGGCGGAGTCTGGCGTAGGTCTCGTCGTCCAGCAGCAGGAAGGCGAGGATCAGGACCAGGTAATTGAGGAAGGCGTAATTCGCAGTGGCGATAACGCCGGCCTGCCACACGGTTACAAGGATGAAGGTAGCGGTGCGGAAGCCGCGGCGCGGGATGAAGGCGAGAAAGATGAGGACAAGTTCCATCAAGAGCGTCAGGCCGGCGGTGCCCTTCTGGAACCAGTGGGGCAGATGTTGCAGGTACCAGCCGATCCAGGTGGGCAGCGGGCCGTTCTGGTAGTACTCGTACAGGGCGGTGAGGTTGCGCCAGGTGGGGTCGCCGGACTGCAGCTTGACGATGCCGGACTCGAAGTAGATCCGGAACCACTCCCACAGCAGCAGGAGCCAGGCGGCGCGGACGGCCAGCGAGTGCCGGCCGAGCCTTGGCCGCCTCCCGGTGGGCGCGAGGAAGAGCGCGAGGAAGCCGGCTTCGAGCAGCATTCCATCGGACTGGTATTGGCCGAAGTCCTGCGAGACGGCGATGAAGCTCAGGAAGCAGACGAAGCATACGATGAGCGCGGGGCGCGGAACCAGGTTGAGGACGACCAGCACGGACGCGGCGAGGCCGATCCCGGTGAGCGTGAGCAGCGCGTGATCGGACGCGCCCAGCCAGAACACGGTGGGAGCGTACCAGAACCGGACCGCGCCGGCTTCGTGCAGGCGCTGCAGGTAAAGGTTGGCAGGCAGGATGCCGTCCGTGCCGATGAGGCCGCGAATCTGGAAGAGCAGGGCGAAGAACGCTGAGAAATAAACGGCGCCCAGTCCGCGTAGAAAGAGCCACCGGCCGATCAGGTAGTCGGACGGGCCGTTAGCGCGGTCGAAGAGCTGGCGGATAGCTTGGGTGGGAGTTTGGATGGGAGCTTCCATTTGCAGGCAACAACAGGTGCGTCATCGCGCCGGGCACTTGGTTCTGTCCTCGAAAGGCGCGCCACCTCGTGGGGTCTTGGACGGCTTTGCCGTCTTGTTTGTTGCGTCGTACTAGTAGCTGGCGATGCTGCCGAAGCTGTGACGATGGTCGTGGCCGCCGATCAGTGTGCCCTGCGCATTCACCTCGATCAGCTCGGAGTCGCCCCAGGTGCCGGGGTTTTTTTCATCGGCTGCGTTCGCCTGATTGATCTTGTAGCCCATCGCGGCGAGGGCGGCGGCGGTCGCGTGGTCAAAGCGCTTTTCGAGGTCCAGCGTATCGGGCAGATACTGCTGGTGGAAGCGCGCGGCATCGGCCGCCTGTTGGATGGTGAGGCCGTTGACCAGTGTGCTGATGAGGTCGTTGGCGACGGTGGTGATGATGGTCGAGCCGCCAGGCGAGCCCAGCACCAGGCGCAGTTCGGCCGGGTGGCCGGGCGCGGCGTGCGTGGTGACGATGGTCGGCGTCATGGACGAGAGCGGGCGATGGCCGGGCGCGATCGCGTTGGCCGGACCCTGAATGAGCCCGAACATATTCGGTGAGCCGGGCTTCGAGGAGAAGTCGTCCATCTCGTTGTTGAGCAGGAAGCCGAGGCCCTCAGCGGTCGCGCCGCAGCCAAAGATCCCGTTGAGCGTGTAGGTGACGGCGACCGCGTTCCCGTCCTGGTCGACGATGGAGTAGTGGGTGGTCTGGTTGGACTCGTGCGGCTGCGGCGCGGCGGTCGGTGGAGGTGGCAGGAAGCCGGCCGGGCGTTTAAGTTCGGCCGAGGGTGTGGGCTTGTTGGCGTCGATGGTAGTAGCCCATGCGGCGGCGTAAGCCGGGGAGGCTAGCTGGGTGAGCGGGATGGTGGCGTAGTCGGGGTCGCCCAGGTAGTCGGCGCGATCCATGTAGGCACGGCGGAAGGCTTCGGTGATCAGGTGAACCTGGGCGGTGGAGCGGTCGGCCCCGGCGGCTGGCAGATCGAAGTGGGAGAGGATGTTGAGTGTCTCGATCAGTGCAATGCCACCCGAAGAAGGCGGCGGCGAGGTAATGATGTCGTAGCGCTGTCCGTGGGTGGTGTATTCGCCGACCAGTGGATTGCGGTCGACGACCTTGTAGGCGGCGAGGTCGGCCTCGGTAAGCAGGCCTCCGTGGGTTTGCACGGATCTGGCAAGCTGCTCGGCGAGTTTGCCGCGGTAGAAGTCGTCGGGATGCGCGGCCAGCGTGGTGAGGGTGCGGGCGAGGTCGGGCTGCTTGAAGGTGTCACCGGCGGCGTAGAAGTTCCCGTCGCGCTGGAAGATGCGCTTGGATTCCGGGAACTGGGCCAGATTGGACGCGTGGAATGTACGGGCCTCTTCAGCCGAGAGCACGTAGCCGTCGGTCGCCAGCCTGATCGCCGGGGCCATATCCTGCGCGAGCGTCAGCCGGCCGAAGTGCTGCTGCGCGTACGCCAGTCCGGCGACCGACCCGGGAACTCCAATGGCCTTGTAGCCAAGTGTGGACAGACCGGGAACGACATTGCCCTGCGCGTCCTGGTACATCGTAGCGGTGGCCGCCTGCGGGGCTCGTTCGCGGAAGTCTACAAAGTGGGCTTTGCCGTTCCGTGCGTCGCGAAAGAGCATGAATCCGCCGCCACCCAGGTTTCCGGCCTGCGGCAGGACGACCGCGAGCGCAAACCCGACAGCGACGGCCGCGTCGACGGCATTGCCGCCCTGCCGCAGGATCTGCAGCCCCGCGTCCGACGCGTCGTGGTGGATCGTAACCACCATGGCGTGCTTTCCCGGATCCTGGGCGGGCTGCGATGCGGGCTGCTGGGCAGAGGCGAGAGACGTCGTCAGAAGAGCGGCGAGCAGCTTGCGGATCATCCGGATACCTCAAGAGTGTTGCTACAGGATATACAAGGGCGTTGCTGCTGGCGGGCAAACGAACTCCACCCGCACTCCTGTCATCTCCAGCTCTACTCCACCTCTACGGCTCGGGCGTCGTCGGCATGGTCTTCAGCAGAGCCAGTTCGCTCTGCACCCGGGCCCACTTCTGCGGGTCGCGCCGGGTGGTGATCGGCGCCGCAGGATCGGCATAGTAGGCGAGCATGTCCTCCTCAAGGCCGATGGGAACCGGCCGCGAGGGCTTTCGGGTGAGGGTGTCGAGCAGCTTCGCGTAGGTCTGGTCAGTCAATCGGTAGCTTCCCGGGCTCACCTTGAGCCCCGTGTCGAGGTCGAGGTTCGGATACCTGTTCTGACGAATCGGCGGGGGCCCAGCTTCGGGCGGCGGCACACGCAGGTTGAGCAGAGCCAGTCGCAGGGCGGCGACGGAGTCGTTCACCGAATGGATATAGAGCTGCTCCGAGGCGGGGTTGGGACCGCGAATCTTCAAGTCGGCGAGCGGCCCCACCGGAGGCATGATCTGGATCAGCCGGGCCAGCGTGTAGGTGCCGATGCCGGCGTGTCCGGTAGGCCTCCCAGCCATTGTCGAAATCGGCCTGGCGCAGGTCGGCTTCGAGCCGGGTGAAGTCCGGGCTGGGGCTGTCGTCGGGAAAGTGATTGCGGCGCAGAACCGTCTCCGCGTAAGCGATGCGCGGCAGAAAGTGGCGGACGCTGAATCGATAGCCGAAGAGATTGGTGCGCTGGACGCGCAGCGTCTTATCCAGGCGCAGGCCGTAGGTCTCGTTGAAGGCTCGGGTGAGCAGGTCGACCGCGACGTTCAGGCCGACGGCCTCCAGGTAGCGGCGCGGCGCGAACCGATGCTTCGCGATCTCGTTGATGTCGAAGGCGAATTCCACGCGAACGTGATCGTGAGGATTGTCCTCGTAGGTGACGACGCTGCCGAAACGGCGGGCGAGCGACGGGAACTCGCCGGCGACCGAGGGGTTGGTCGCCTCGGAGTGTCCGATGGTGTCGCCGAGGTAGTGCGAAAGGGCACCGACGGCGAAGGCGAGTTCGTCCGGGGTACGGGCGTTGCGCAGCAGCGAGTCGATGAAGTCGCCGGAGCGGACGTAGTGGGTGAGGTCGGAGAAGAATGGGTTGCCGAAGGGATAGTAGCCGAGGTCCTGAATGGCGCAGCCCCCGTAGGCGTAGGAGTGCGCCTCCTGCAGCTGCGCGGACGTGATGCCGGGGAAGCGCGTCTCCAGCAGTGGGACGATGGAGTTCTTCCAGGTGAGATCGATCAACTGCTCGTGGGTCTGGACGGAGTAGGCGTCGCCGCGGCCGGGGACGAGGGAGGTGACGATCAGGACGAGGGCGGTCTTGAGGAAGTGAGTGATCTTGCGTGAGCGGGATCTGGGCATGGCTTCTAAGTGGCTCAGATGCCTGTAGTTGGCCGGCGGCAAAAGACTGTGCAAAACGGCAACATCGAGGGTTGGCGAACAACGCCTCCTCGCGGCGCGCTTCTGCTGCCTCATCGGTAGATACACCGTGCTCCTCGACACAAGGACGATCCACCTCGTCCCCTTCGAAGCCGATGCGCGCGTACCGGGAGTAGCACCGGGCGCGCACCTACTGCTTCACCTGTCCTTGCACCGCATCCTCCAGCGAAATCCCGTTCTTATCGAGCAGGTCGCCTAAGTCCCGGTCCAGCTCGATCCTCGCCTTCTGGTAGTTCGACCGCGCCGCAATCTCACTTGCCCGGGCCTGCGCCAGGTACGCTACATCCTGCACCACCTGGAGATTGGTCGATTCTCCAAACTCCAGCCGGTCCCGGTCCGCCTGCAGCAACTGCTCCTGATATCCCCTCGAGGACTCCGCCGCCTTGTAGGCTGCGAAGCTCGTCTCCAGCGCGATCTGGGCATTCTCTATGTCTTCGCGAATCTGCTCCGACAGCTTCTCCGTACGCGCCTGCACCTGCCGCACCTGCACCGCATCGCGGGCGGCGTCCGATTCTGCGACCCGGTTGCGCAGCGGAAGATTCAATTGCACGCCGCCTTGGACGATCGTCGAAACCCGTAGCCCGCCCAGCGCGAAATTCGCCGGCAACGTCGGAGTCGCCGTCCCAGCCGTTCCCAGCGGCTCGAACGCCGTCTCTGAACTGCCCCGCGTCTGCACATTGGCATAAACATTCAACTGCGGCCTGGTCTCGTTGCGCGAGGCCGCCGCGCTGATCTGCCCGGTGCGGATTTGCAGCTGCGACTGGGCCAGGTCCGGACGCCGCGCCAGGCCCCGCTGAATCAGCTCTGAAACCGTCGTTTGTTCGAGCCGGTCAGGAACCGTGATCCGGTCCGTCGGCACGATCTCCGTAAACCCCACCGCGAACGCAGGTGCATCCGTCCGCAGGATCAGATTCCGCAGAATCACCTCCTGGGTGCGGTAGAGTCCCTGCGCCTGCGTCAGGTCGAATTCGCTCGAGCTCACCAGCGCATCCGCGCGCAACAGTTCGATCGGCGCCAGAGTTCCTTCCTCCACCTGCGCCCTGTCGTCGGATTGCAGCTTCTTCGCCGCGTTCAGCGCCTCCTGCTTCACCTCCACGTTTTCGCCGAGCGAGACCAGATCGAAGTAGATGCGCGACGCGCCATACACCGTCTCCAGCACCTGCTGCTCAAACAGCAGCCGGGAGATCTTTCGATTCTCGTTCGCGATGTGCAGGTAGCGCAGATTCACGCTCGAGCCAAACCCGCGTAGCAGCGGCTGCGTCAGAGTCACCGAGGTGCTGGGTTGCGAAAGCGGATCCAGTTCGCCTGCTGACCCGTAGATCACCTGCGAGTCGTTGTTCACCGTGGCCTGGAGCTGTGTCCCCAGGCGAAATCCCTGCAGGTACGAGGTGTTCAACGCCACGAAGTCCAGCGGCGCCGTCTGGGTCGCCGTCCCTCCGGAGCCCCCCGCCCCGGATCCAGTCCCGTTTCCGGCAGTGGTCGTCGACGTCAGCGTGACCGTATTGGAACGCCGCAGATAGCCGCTCTCCAGAAACAGATTCGGATCGAACAGCGGCACCGCCGGTCCACTGGCATACTGCGTGCTTGCCGCGGGGCTCGCCGACAGGTTCGTCTGGGTCTGCGTGGTCGCGTTCAACGACGTAAGATCGGTCACCGTCGGCGTCACCGGGTTCGTATTCTGCGCGGTCGAATCCAGCAGCGGTGACCCCGGTCCGCCCACGCCGTTCGGCGGTTCCTGGATTGTAAAGTCGATTCCTCGCAGGCTTCCCCCGCCCTGTGCCCGCCGCCGGTCTGTGTCCGCTAGAATCAGGTTGTACCGCTCCACCTCCACGTCCAGATTGTTCTCGATGGCCAAGGCGATCGCATCGCGAGCGCTCAGGTACAGCTTGCCGTCCCGCACCAGCGATCGCAGTCGCTCTCCGTTGCCGGCAAACAGCTCCGGCACGCGCGGCGCCCGAAACGGCCCGAAGTAATGCGGAGTCTCCAGCCCGCGCGGCTCGGAACGTAACGGTTCCACCACCGGCGTCCCCGTATCCTTTGTCGGCACGCCCGGCGTGAACTGCGAGATCGGCGGCGCGTCCGGAATCAGCGGCGCATTCGCTCCCGCCGCCGGCACATTCACCTGCGCCGGCTCAGGCGTCACCTGCTGCTGCGCAACGGCCGCTCCCGCCGCAAGACCCGCAGCAAGAGGAAACCCAAGGCCCCACTTCATGGCTTGCTCTCCTCTTTCCCATTGGGCTTGCTGGCGCCCTGTGACTTCTTCTGACCCGGCTTCGCGCTCTGCCCCTGCATATCCTGGTCTTCAATCCCCGGATCGCCATACTGCGACGTCCCGCCCGGCGGCGTGGGCTTTGCGCCCGGCGGAGGTGTGTTCTGCTGCTGCTCCGCCTCCTTGCTCATGTGCGTCTTGACCGGCGCACCCTCCTTCACCTCATCCGTAAACGTGCTGGCCACAAGTTCGCCCTCGCGCAGCCCGCTCACCACCTCGATCTGCGGCCCGAAGTCCCGCCCCAGCACCACCGGGGTCAGGTGGACCTTGCCGCCGTCGATCACCGCGCACTGCGTCGTGTCTTTCCGGATCGCCACCGCATCGCTCGAAATCACCAGCGGCCCTGGTCCCGCCGCGCCCAGAAAGGTCGCCACAGCATACATTCCCGGCAACAGCCTCCCGGACGAGTTATCCACCTGGATCTCCGTAATCATCGTCCTCGTGTTCTGGTCGATCGATCCCGCCGTCCGCGTCACCTGCCCTTCAATCGCGGACGTCGGAAACTCGTCGAAATGCAGCGTCGCCCTCTGCCCCACGTGAACGCTTTCCGCGTAGCCCTCCGGAACCGACACCAGGATGCGCAGCCTGCTGTTCTGCGCAATCGTGAACAGCGGTCCGCCGCTGACCCCCGTTCCCGTCCCAGGCGTCGCATAGTTCGGTCCCGTTCCGCTCGACCCATAGCTGTTCGTTCCCGCGTTCGCGCTCTGCCCGCTCGTCGTCCCCGAGCCCATGGTCGTCGGCGCTGTCCCGCCCGAAGATCCCGAAGCCGAGATCAGGTCGCCATTCTCCACATTCCGCTGGGTAATGATCCCGTCGAACGGCGCCGTCACCCGCTCATAACTTTGCAGTGCGATATTCCGGTTCAGGTTGGCCCGGAACGCCTCCACATTGCGCTCCGCCGCCGCTACGTTCGCCACCTGCGCCTGGTAATCCGCCTCCCGCTGATCGCCGTCCTGGCGCGAGAACACGCCCTTCACCACCAGCACCCGGTAGCGGTCCACCGTCACCTTGGTCAGCGCCAGTTGCGTCTCCTGCTGTGCCAGCTGCGCCTGTGCCTGGTCCAGCTGCTGCCGCGCCTGCGCCACCTGCGCGTCCAGGTCCGGCGCATCGATCACTGCCAGCAGCTGGCCTTTGCGCACATGGTCGCCAATGTCCACGTACCGCCGCTTCAGATAGCCGTTCGCCCGCGCATACACCGACGATTCCGTCAGCGGAGTCGTCGTGCCTGGCAGCACCAGCCCCGCCTTGTTCTGCTGCCGGTGCACCCGGATCACCTCGATCGTCGGCGGCTCACCCTCTTCCTTCGCCCGCTGTTCGGTCTCCTTGTTGCGCTTGTGTCGCGGAATCCAGCCCAGCACCAGCACCAACAGAAACACCACCACCACGCCCGCCACCACCCAGAACAACACCTTGTTGCCCCTGGCCTTCTTGAACGGCTGGCTCACCACCTCGGTCACTGGCCGGTGGTGCTTCTTCGCGCTCGAGTTGGTCTCCGCGAATTCCTTCCCCAGGCGCGTATCGTCCAGCGAGTTCGGATCGTCGAAGGCGCGCCCCAGCTCGCGCGGCGACGCGCCGTCCGCTCCATACGACGTGTCCGCAAACTCTTCGCCCAGGTGCTCGCGCCCGTCGCTCAGGCGCGGCTTCGGGTTCTGCTCATCAAATCCATCGTTAGGCATTAGGCCGGCTGCTCCTGCATCGTGTCTGGATCCTTCCCGAGCGAGTTCCCCGGCTCCGTCACCGGCCCGTACTCGTCGTCAATCTGCTTGTCGAAATCTACCGGCGGATTCTTCTTCACCAGCGAATAGATCACCGGAACGATAAACAGCGTTCCCACCGTCGCCAGCAGCAGGCCGCCAATCACTGCCCGGCCCAGCGGCGCGTTCTGCTCTCCGCCCTCACCCAGCGCCAACGCCATCGGCAGCATGCCGATGATCATCGCCAGCGCCGTCATGATCACCGGCCGGAGCCGCGTAAATCCCGCGTTCAGCGCCGCCTCCATCCGGTCCTTGCCCGCGACCCGCTCGTCATTGGCAAACACCACCATCAGGATCGAGTTCGCTGTGGCCACGCCGATGGTCATGATCGTGCCCATCAGCGAGGGCACGCTGAACGTTGTCTGCGTCAGATACAGCATCCACAGGATCCCGCAGAACGCCCCCGGCAGCGCCATCAGGATGATCACCGGATCGAGCCATGACTGGAAGTTCACCGCCATCAGCAGGTACACCAGCCCGATCGCGAAGATGATTCCGATGCCCAGCCGCACAAACGACTTCTGCATCGTGTCCACTTCGCCGCGCAATTCAATGGTCGTTCCGGTCGGCAGCGTTCTCGTCTCATCCGCAATGATCTTGCGGATATCGCTCGCCACCGAGCCCAGGTCGCGCTGGTCCACATCCGCATAAATGTCGAACGTCGGCTGAATGTTGTAGTGGTCGATGATGATCGGAGACTCGTCCCGCCGGAAAGTCGCCAGGTTCCCCAGCAGCTGCGACGTGTTTCCGTTCGGTGAGGTCACCGGCGTCCGTGCCAGGGCAGGCAGGTCGTTGATTCGATAGATCGGCGTCTGCGTCACAATCTGGTAGTTCACGCCGTTCAGCGGATTCAGCCACTCATTGGGCGCGGTCTGTCCGGTGCCGGTCAGCGAGATCAGCGCGGCGTTGGCCACATCCGACTGCGTCAATCCCACCTGCCGCGCCTTGGTCCGATCCACATTCACCTGCAGCGTCGGGTACGAAACCTGCTGGTGAATGTGCGCGTCCACCGCACCTGGAATGGCCAGCACCCGCTTCAGAATCTTCTGCGCAATCTGATAATTGCCCTTGCCGCGCCCGGTCACCGCGATATCGATCGGCGCCGGCAGTCCGAAATCCAGGATCTGGTTGGTAATGTTCGCCGGCACGAAGAAGAACGTCGCCCCGGGAAACTTCTTCGGCAGGTCCTCCCGCAGCATGCGCATGTACTTGGTGGTGTCCCGTTTGCCGGGATTGAGCGAAATCAGAATCTGTCCATCGGAGTTCGAGATGGTCGCGTTCGCACCAAACGCCAGGTTGATGCCCCCGTTTGGCAGCCCGATATTATCCAGCACCAGCTTGATTTCGGAAGGCGGAATGACCTTCCGGATCTCCTCTTCGACCGAAGCGAAGTACTGCTCCGAATCCTCGATCCGCAAGCCCTCCGGAGGATTCACATGGAGCGCCATCTGCCCGGAATCCACGTACGGGAAGAAGTCTTCGCCGATAAACAGCCCCACCGGCAGCGACAGCACCACAAACAGGCCAAAAAGGATAAGCGTCAGCGCCGGATTCTCCAGGCACCACCCCAACACCCCCTTGTAGCCGTGCCGGAACCGCTCGAACTGCCGGTCGAACCTCTGGTGCCAGCGCCAGACCCAGTTCTCGCGCTCCTCCCGCTCGCTCGCCGCCTCGTCCTGGTAGAGGTCGATCTCCGCCTTCAGCAGGAAGTGCATCATGGTGGGCACGAGCGTACGCGAAAGGAAGTAAGACGCCAGCATGGCGAAGGCGACGGCCATGGCGAGCGGCGTAAACAGGTACTTCGCCGCACCCGTCAACAACACCACCGGCAGAAACACAATACATATAGAGAGCGTCGAAACGAACGCCGGTGCGGCTACCTGCTGCGCCGAGTCCAGAATCGCCCGCACCAGCGGCTTCTTCTCCGACATGTTCCGGTGCGTGTTCTCGATCTCCACCGTCGCATCGTCCACCAGGATACCGACCGCCAGCGCCAGTCCGCCGAGCGTCATCACGTTGATGGTCTCGCCCAGGGCGGTCAGAATAACCAGCGAAGTCGCGATCGAGAGCGGAATCGACGTGCAGACGATCAGCGTCGAACGCCACGACCCCAGGAACAGCAGGATCATGAGACCGGTCAGCGCCGCCGCGATCGCCGCCTCGCGCGCCACCTCGCCAATCGACTCCCGCACGAAGACCGACTGGTCGAACAGCGGCGTAATCTTCAGATTCGACGGGAGCCCGGCCTTGATCCGCGGAATCGATCTCTTCACCCCGTCCACAATGTCGATGGTGCTGGTCTCCCCGTTCTTCAGCACCGTCAGCAGCGCCCCGCGTTTACCGTCCTGGCGCACGATGTTGGTCTGCTCGGCAAAGCCCTCCTCAACCTGCGCCACATCCTTGATCGTCACCACCGACCCGTTCGCCGCTCGAATCGGCAGATCGTTCAGCGCCGAAACCTCGCCCGGCGAGCTGTTCGTCTTCACCACGTACTCGCGGTCGCCGATGCGCGCCGTCCCCGCGGGCAGAATCAGGTTCTGCTGCGAGATTGCCGTCGAAACGTCCTGCGCCGAAAGATGGTTCGCATACATCAGGTCCGGTTCGGTGTCGACCATGATCTGCCGCACCTTGCCGCCGTAAGGCAAAGGCACCGAAGCTCCACGCACGTTCGCCAGCCGCGGCCGGATAAAGCTGATTCCAAGGTCGTACAGGTCGGCCTCGCTCAAGCCCTGGCCGGAGAGCGAAAGCTGCACGATCGGCACCGACGACGCGTCGAACTTGATGATGTTCGGTGGGTAAGTGCCCGGCGGCAGCACCCGCAGAATGGTCTGCACCACCGCGGTAATCTGCGAAAGTGCCAGTTCCACCTTCACATTCGGCTGGAAATACACCCGGATCACCGAAACACCCTGGTACGACTCCGACTCCGAGTGCTCGATGTCGTTCACGGTCGTGGTCAGCGCCCGCTCGCACACGGTCACAATCCGCCCTTCCATCTCCGCCGGAGTCAGCCCGGAATACGTCCAGACGATCGTGACCACCGGAATGTTGATGTACGGGAAGATGTCCTTCGGCGCTTCAATCGCCGAACCGATCCCGAGCAGAAAGATCAACAGCGAGAGGACGACGAAGGTGTACGGGCGCCGGAGCGCGAGCTTAACAATCCACATGCAATCCTCAAAGCGGGTCGGTCAGAATGGAACGAGAACGGCATACCGAGTCGAAGCGGCTGTTGCTGGCAATCGGATGACCGTTGTTGTCCTTCAGACGCACAAAACCCGCCGGAAGTCTCCCGGCCGGGAGCCGCGTTGCAGCTTATGAACACACACACGCGCATGGCGAAAGAAAGTGCATGCCCAGAAATGGTGCATGGAATTGTTGTCTCAGGGAGTGTTGTGTTACAAAGCTAAATCATCTGCAATGAAGAAGATAGACAACAATCGCAGGAGGGGGTGGGAGCATGCAAAAACGGCTGCCGCGAGATGAGCATCGCGACAGCCGTCAGCGTTCGTCCCACTACTTCTTGTAGCTCTTGGCGGTCGCAAACCGCGCGTTAACCGCCTCCCAATTCACGACGTTCCACCACGCCGCCAGGTAATCCGGCCGCTTGTTCTGGTACTTCAGGTAGTAGGCATGCTCCCACACGTCATTGCCCAGAATGGGATAGTGCCCCTGCGAGATCGGATTGTCCTGGTTCGCCGTAGTCACAATCTGCAGCTTCGTGCCGTCGAAGACCAGCCATCCCCAGCCCGAGCCGAACTGCTTCGCCGTCGTCTCGTTGAACTGCTTCTTGAAGTCGTCGAAGCTGCCGAAGTCGCTCTTGATCTGTTCACCAATCTCGCCAAAAGGCTCGCCGCCCCCGTTCGGCTTCATAATCTCCCAGAACATCGTGTGGTTTACATGGCCGCCACCGTTGTTCTGCACCACCTTGCGCACCGCCTCCGGAATCGCCGGCAGGTCCGCGATCAGTTCTTCCGGGTTCTTGCTCGCCAGCTCCGGATGTTTCTCGATGGCGCTGTTCAAATTGGTCACATACGCCTGGTGATGCTTGTCATGGTGCAGCTTCATCGTCGCTTCGTCGATGGTCGGCTCAAGCGCCGCATAGTCGTAGGGTAGTGCGGGAACTTCAAAGGGCACGGTAGTTCTCCTTATTCCAAAGTGGATTCGAAGGTCTCGGCGCGTAGGGTTCCGCGTCCGTCAGGCTCGAGCTGTACCTCGCTCAGGTCCCTCGTTCGATGCCATCTTAGACCCGCTTGATGCAACTTGTCTGGAGCCTCGACCCGCCCGTCGGAAAATTACCTCGCTTTCATCATCTTCCCCATCCCCAAAAAATCATTTTTGAGTTCTAATGGTCCGACATGAGCGACCCCTCGACTGTTGAATCGGAATACCGCTGGTTGAATGATGATGGCCCCGCCTTTGGTGGCCCCGGTCTCGAACCCCGCTGGACCTCAAGCAAGAAGGATGCCGTCGCGACCGCCTATGCCGCATCCAGCCGGGTCTGGTTCACCATCTCGCACGGAACCTTGAACGAGGTCTACTTCCCCACCATCGACCGCCCGCAGATGCGTGATATGGAACTGCTCTTTACCGACGAGCAGAGCTTCTTCCATGAGGAGAAGCGCGACTTCGAGTACGACTTCCATTACGTCGACCCGGACGCCCCCGCCGTCCGCGTCGTCGCCTCCGACCTGGAAGGCCGCTACACCGTCACCAAGGAGTTCATCACCGACCCCCACCATCCCGTCGTGCTGATGAACGTCAAGATCACCGGCAAGCCGGAGGTTCTCGCGCGGCTGAAGTGCTACGCCCTGCTCGCTCCCCACCTGGATGGCGGCGGTGCCGGCAATTCGGCCCGTTCCATCTCCATCGCGGGCCAGCGCGGCATCCTCGCCTGGAAGGGCAACTACTCACTTGCGCTCGGCGTCGATTGCGGCTTCACGCGCACCTCATGCGGCTTCGTCGGAACCAGCGACGGATTCCAGGACATCTCCACGCACATGCGCATGGAGTGGCAGTTCGGATCCGCGTTGGATGGCAACCTGGCCGTCACAGGCGAGATCGATGTCTCCAAGCACCCGGAGTTCACCATCGCCATCGCTTTCGGGCAGGGGCATCACGCTGCTCTCTCCGGCCTGATGCAGACGCTCTCCACCCCCTATCATCTGCATGCCAAGCGCTTCGTCGACCAGTGGCACCGCGCGCTTTCGCCCAGCGCACTCGCCGCCGCCTCCACCGACGGCGGACGCCTGATGCGCATCAGCCACAACATCATCCTCACCCACGAGGACAAGACCTACTCCGGCGCCTTTATCGCCTCCGCGTCCATCCCCTGGGGCTCGTCCAAGAGTGACGACGACCTGGGCGGCTACCACCTGGTCTGGACTCGCGACATGGTGCAGTCGGCCTCTGCCCTGCTGGCCTGCGGACGCACCGAGACCGCGCGCCGGGCGCTGGTCTACCTGGCCTGCACCCAGCGGCCCGATGGCGGCTTCGCGCAGAATTTCTGGATCGACGGAACCGCCTACTGGACGGGCATCCAACTGGACGAGGTTGCGTTTCCGATCATCCTTGCCTGGCGCCTGTGGAAGCTCGACGGCCTCGGCAACTTCGACGTCTTCCCATTCGTCGAGCATGCAGCCGCCTTCCTCGTCCGTTATGCCCCGGTCACCCAGCAGGAACGCTGGGAGGAGAACGCGGGCTACTCGCCTTCCACCCTCGCCGCGGTCATCTCCGGCCTGCTCTGCGCCGCGGACATCGCCCGCGCCTATCAGTCGAACGAGCTTGCCAACTTCCTGGAAGCGCACGCCGACTGGCTCGAAGCGCACCTCGATGAGTGGACCACGACGAACGACGGAGTCCTGCTGCCAAGCGTCAAGCGCCACTACATGCGAATCCGTCCGCCGGCTCCCGGCGAACCGTTCCACAATCCGTCGGTCAAGCCAGGTCACATCCGCATCGCCAACCGAAGCCCGGAGGAGCAGTCCGAGTTCGACGCCCGCGAGGTCATCGACGGCGGCTTCCTGGAGCTGGTCCGCTATGGGATTCGCCGCGCCGACGACCCGCTGATGATCGATTCGGTGAAGGTGGTGGACTCCTGCCTGAAGTACGAGACTCCCTACGGAGCATGCTGGCGCCGCTACAACCACGACGGCTACGGCCAGCGCAAGGATGGAGGTCCGTATGCCGGCTGGGGACAAGGCCGCGCCTGGCCTCTGCTGGGAGGCGAACGGGCCCACTACGAGCTTGCCGCCGGGCACGACGTGAAACCGTTCATCACCGCCTACGAGCGTTTCTCCTCGGTTGGTGGAATGATGCCCGAGCAGGTGTGGGATCACAAGGACATGCCGTCAGAAGGCATGTACGAGGGACGCTCCGCCGGCTCCGCCCAACCCCTCGTCTGGGCTCACGCCGAGTACATCAAGCTGCTGCGCTCGGTGATCGACGGCAAGATCTTCGACACCATCTCGGTGGTCGAGGAACGTTACGCCTGCCCCCCGGGCAAACGCACCTTCAAGAGCACGACGGAAATCTTCTCGGTGTCCCGTCCGGTCACGGAGATCCCGGCCGGATACAAGCTGCGAATTATCGATGCCAATCGCTTCAAGGTGGTCTACACTCTCGACAATTGGGCTTCGCAACAAACGATCAACTCACGCGTGGTAGGCTTTCCCGGTTCCTTCGCCGACATCGAAATCCCGGACTCGGACGACTGGAACGAAGGCGAAGGCAAGCTGATCTTTACGATGAGCTGGCCGGAGTGCGCCGACGGCCAGGAACATTGGCTTGGCTACAACGTTGAGGTTGCAGTAACCGCGTCCGTAGGCAGTACCGCTTCCTAGAGAAGGCTCCTGTTTCTGTGCTTTGGGGAAAACTCCGAGCGAGTGCCGTTCCAGCTTGAGAGAACGGCTTTCACATCGGAGCCCCCAGGGCATACCCACAGGAGACCTGCTCGAACAGAGACCTCGCTTGTACACTGTTCAGGCTGTCCGGAGGCGTTATCCCGGATCATCCATCGATCTGTAGACTTTCCAGCTTGCAAATTCAGATAAAGAGGCACCAGGAGCAGAATGAGCGAACTTAATCAGCACGAACTCGACCAGCTTTCCATCAATGCACTTCGCTTCCTGGCTGTCGACCAGGTGGAGAAGGCGAAGCAGGGGCATCCCGGCGCACCGCTTGGCTGCGCGCCGATCGCCTACCTGCTCTACACGAAGTACATGAAGTTCGACCCTTCAGATCCGCTGTGGTCGGATCGCGACCGCTTCGTGCTGTCGAACGGACACGCCTCGGCGCTGCAGTATGGTGCCCTGCATCTGGCGGGTTTCGATCTGCCGATCTCTCAGCTGGAACAATTCCGGCAATGGGGATCGCACACGCCGGGACATCCGGAGTACGGCGAGACGCCGGGAATTGAAGTGACGACCGGGCCGCTGGGGCAGGGCCTGGCGGAGGCCGTGGGCCTGGCGATTGCGGAGAAGCACTTGGCCGCGATCTACAACCATGAGGACCACACGCCGGTGAACCACCACACCTATGTGATCTGCGGCGACGGCTGCCTGATGGAGGGCATCTCGCACGAGGCCTGTTCGCTCGCCGGCACGCTGGAACTCGGCAAGTTGATCCTGCTGTATGACGACAACCTGATCTCGCTCGACGGGCCTACCGAGCTGAGCTTTACCGAAGACGTGACCAAGCGCTTCGAAGGCTATCACTGGCATGTGCAGATGGTGCACGACGGCAATGACCTGAAGGCGCTGGTCGAGGCGATCGATAACGCCAAGGCGGAGACGACGCGGCCCTCGCTGATCCGGGTTCGCACCGTGATTGGATACGGCAGCCCGAAGGCCGGGACCAGCAAGGTGCATGGCGAGGCGTTGGGGCCGGAGGCGACGAAGGAGACGAAGCGCAACCTGAACTGGCCCGAGGATAAGAGCTTCTACATCCCGGAAGAGGCGGGAGAGAACTGGCACGAGAAGTGCATGGTTCGCGGCAAGAAGCTGCACGCCGAATGGGACGCCAAGTTCGAGGAGTACAAGAAGGCCTATCCGGAGCAGGGCGCGGAGTATACCCGCGTCACCGAGCACAAGCTGGCCGAGGGCTGGGAGAAGGCGCTGCCGGTGTTCCCGACGGACAAGCCGATCGCAACCCGCACGGCCGGTAACGTGATTATGAACGCGATCGCCAAGGTGGTGCCGGAGTTGTTCGGCGGCGCTGCCGACCTGACGAGCTCGACCAAGACGATCTTCAAGGACTCGCCCAGCTTCCACGTGGATCCGAAAGGGCGCAACGTCTTCTTCGGGGTGCGTGAGTTCGGGATGATGGCGGCGGTGAATGGGATTGCGGCGCACGCTGGCCTTATTCCGTTCGGCTCGACCTTCTTCACCTTCTCGGACTACTGCCGGAACGCCTTGCGCATGGGCGCGCTGCAGAGCTCGCACTCGCTGTACATCTTCACTCACGACTCAGTGGGGTTGGGCTCGGACGGACCGACGCACCAGCCGATCGAGCAGCTGGCAAGTCTGCGTTTGATTCCGCAGCTTACCGATTTTCGTCCGGCTGATGCGAACGAGACGACTGCCTGCTGGAAGCTGATGCTGGAGCGCCAATCAGCCAGCGTGCTGGTGCTGTCGCGGCAGGATCTGCCGGTGCTCGACGCCGAGAAATACAAGGTGCACGAGGGCGTGGCGAAGGGCGGATACGTGCTCGAATCCTTCGGCAAGGACCTGATCCTGGTGGCAACGGGATCCGAGGTCGAGATGATCATGAAGGCCGCGCTGACGCTGAAGGAGGAAGGCATCCTTGCAACGGTGGTTTCGATGCCGAGCGTGAAGATCTTCGACGAGCAGGGACCGGAATACATGGAGCAGATCTTCCCGGTTGGGATCCCGAAGATCGCGCTCGAAGCCGGCGCCACCGCGGGCTGGTGGAAGTATGTGGGCCGCGACGGTGCAGTGATCGGGCTGGACCGTTTCGGTGCATCGGCTCCCGGCGAGATCGTGCAGGAGAAGCTGGGCATCTCTGCGGCCCATGTCGTCGAAGTCGCCAAGAAGCTGCTGAAGAAGTAGACCTGGCGCAACAACGCGGACGCGCGAAGACGAGTCAACCCTCGTCTCCGCGTCTTCTCAACAGGCAGGAGAAACAAGCATGGTTACCAGCGAACGCGAGATGGTGCGCGAGCTCGACGACGACAGCAGCGACAAACCTGCCAGGCAGCCGGAGCGCTTTACCTCGCTGCAGCCAACCTACGAAGACACCGTACCGCCCGACCCTGAAGACGCGTGGGAGTACGAAGACTAAGCCGGACCGATGAAACTTTAGCCGCGTAATTCGCCAGGATGAGCCGATGACTCAGGATGACGCCAAACACGCAGTCGCACAGCGCGCCGTGGAGTTCGTAGAGAGCGGGATGCGGGTTGGGCTCGGCACGGGCACCACGTCCACCATGTTCATCCGTGCGCTGGCGGAACAGGTGCAGCGCGGGCTAAAGATTCGTTGCGTCGCCTCCTCCGACGCAAGTCATCACCTGGGGCTCTCGCTCGGCATGGACGTGACCACGCTGGACGAACTGCCGGAGCTGGATATCTACGTCGATGGCGCAGATGAAGTGTGCGTGCAAGACGCAGGCCTGAACCTGATCAAGGGCGGCGGAGCGGCGCTGCTGCGCGAAAAGATCGTCGCCAGTGCGGCCAAGCGCTTCCTGGTCGTCGTGGACTCGAGCAAGGTGGTCGCGCAGCTGGGGGCGTTTCCACTGCCGGTCGAGGTGATCAAGATGGCGCTGCCGCTGGTGCGGCCCCGGCTTGCCGCGCTGGGTCTCGAACCGAAGCTTCGCATGAAGAAGGATGGGTCCGGGCCGCTGCACACGGACGAAGACAACTACATCCTCGATTGCATGTGCGGCGCCATTCCCGATCCCGCAGCCATCGCGGCGGCAATCCGGGCGATCGTCGGCGTGGTGGAGCATGGGCTTTTCCTGCACATGTCGAATCTTGCGCTGGTCGCCGGCGATGACGGCGTGCGGGAGCTGCACGGATGATCGCGTGGCTTGCATCGAAGCATGGCGTGAAGGCGTCTCATAGCCATGCCTAACTCCCAGCCTAACTCCCAGCCTAATTACCAGCCTGATTCACAGCCGCCGCAAAAAGTCTGGTTTATCACCGGAGCATCCACGGGCTTCGGCAACCTGCTCGCCCAGCAACTCCTTCGTGCCGGACACAAGGTGGTCGCGACCGCGCGCAGGCCGGAGCAGATCGCCGATCTGGCGAATGACTCCAAGGATCGCTGCCTGGCGCTGCCGCTGGACGTGACCGAGGAGTCTGCTGTCGAGGCGGCGGTGGACGCCGCCATCCAGCGCTTTGGGCGAGTGGATGTGCTGGTCAACAACGCCGGGTATGGGCTGGCCGGTGCCATCGAGGAGGCTACCGAACCGGAGTTCATGCCGGTGTTCGAGACCAACGTCTTCGGCCTCATTCGTCTCACGCGCGCCCTGCTGCCGCATCTGCGCCGGCAGCGTTCCGGGCATATCGTCAACCTCTCCTCGATCGGAGGCCTGATCGGCTCGCCGGGCTGGGGTTACTATAACGCCAGCAAATTCGCAGTCGAAGGTTTTTCCGAGGCGCTGGCCGCGGAGGTCGCACCCCTTGGGATTCACGTCACCATCGTCGAACCCGGCCCCTTCCGCACTGACTTTCTTGGCCGCTCGGGCGTTGAAGCGCAACAACGCATTGCCGATTACGATCAGACCGCTGGCAAAACGCGGCAGTACTTCCACGAGCAGGCGGGAAAGCAGGCCGGCGACCCGGAAAAGGCCGCGGCGGCGATCATTGCCGCGGTGGAAGCCGCTGAACCGCCCCGGCACCTGGTGCTGGGGAAGATCGCCTTCGAACGGATGAGCGCCCGGCTCGATCAGTGGAAGCAGGAACTCGAATCATGGCGCGAGATCTCGCTGGGCGCAGACTTCGAGCAGGTGTCCGCTGCTGATTCCGAAAACGCTTCCGCGGAGGTGAAGTGAACCCCGCTCCGCTTGCTGGCAGCAGCATCCAGACCATCTTCTGGGATGTTGGCGGCGTCATCCTGACAAACGGTTGGGACCGCGACCAGCGGGCGCGCGTGCTTGGCCGGCTCGGCGTTGACCTGGTGGCATATGAGGAGATGCACGCCCGGGCAAACTACTACTGGGAGCGCGGCCTCATCAGCGCGGAAGACTTTTTCACGCAGACAGTCCTGCGCTCCAATCCGCGACTCAATCTCACCTTCGACCTGCTCTGGCCGCAGGTCTGCGCGGAGTCGAAGGTCCTGAATGCGGAATGCCTCGACCTGCTGGCGCAGCTTCGCCAGGCCGGTCGCTGGCGGCTGGCTACGCTCAACAATGAGTCCCGCGAACTGAATGAGTATCGCCTGGACAACTTCAAGCTGCGAAGTCTGTTCGACTACTTCATCTGTTCCGGTTCGGTGCATGAGATGAAGCCCGCAGCCGCTATCTTCCAGACCGCCATCGATGTCTCCGGCTTTCCCGCACGGTCGGCGCTCTTCATTGACGATAAGCAGGAGAACTGCGACGTGGCCCAGTCGCTGGGCATGAATGCCATTCATTTTCAGTCGCCCGGACAGCTGCGCGAGTCGTTTATTCAATTTGGAATCGATGTGCAGTAGGATGTCCGGGCAGATGGGGGTTGTGAATGGATGGTTCGGCGATCTCCTGCATTTTCTCGTTGAACAAATAACATCTCCGTCTCGGTCGCAGAGAATTTGCTCTAGGATGGAGCAGCAAACTTCAACCCACCACGAGGAGAATGGAACGGGTGCGGCCGAGGTCGGTTCAGGCTCAAGGGACATCGCACCTGAAACAGTACTGTTTCGCCTCCGGGAGCCGCGCAGCAATTTGATTCCGGAAGCCCGCAACGCCGTCGAAACTTCGATGAGAAGAGCAATCCGCATTTGCCTCACCGGTCGTATGATTCTCCAGTATGCGCAGCGCGCAAGCGGTCCACGCAGCAAGCAGGACTAAGCCTTTCAGCCCAATCTTTCCGAGGATTTCGAATATGCCCAACACTGAAGTCTCCGTTAACACGCCCGTTCCGCATAAAGCCGAACGCAAACCCGATCCGTGCATCGTTGTCATCTTCGGCGCCTCCGGAGACCTTACCAAGCGCAAGCTGCTTCCGGCGCTCTACCACCTGGAGCAGCACGGCCTGCTGCCGCACGACTTCGCAGTCGTCGGCGTCGCGCGCCGCGATCTCTCCGCCACCTTTGCGCCCGACATGAAGGATGGCATCGTCAAGGGTGGCGGCGTGGAGGAGAGCGACCCCAAGCTGGCGCCGTTCATGGAGCGGGTCCAGTACTTCGCCACCAACTTTGACGATGATGAAGGTTTTCTGAAGCTGAAGGCTTACCTGGCCGACCTGGACACCAAGTTCGGCACCAAGGCCAATCGCCTCTTCTATCTCGCGGTCGCTCCGGAATTCTTTGCAGACATCATCCAGCGTCTGGGCAAGGCCGGTATGGCGACGCCTGCGGAGGGCGCAAGCAATTGGGTCCGCGTGATCATCGAGAAGCCCTTCGGCACCGATCTGAAGAGCGCCCGCAAGCTGAACGACGAAGTGAACGCGGTCCTCTCCGAGAATCAGATCTTTCGCATCGATCACTACCTCGGCAAGGAAACGGTCCAGAACATCCTGGTCTTCCGTTTCGCCAACGGCATCTTTGAACCCGTCTGGAACCGTAACTATATCGACCATGTGGAGATTACAGCGGCTGAGTCGATCGGCATCGAGGGGCGTGGACCGTTCTACGAGCAGGCCGGCGCACTGCGCGACGTGCTCCAGAACCACATCATGGAAGTGCTTTCCTTCGTCGCCATGGAACCGCCTGACTCCTTCGCGGCAGAGGCTGTGCGCGCCGAGAAGCTGAAGGTCTGGCGCTCGATTGAGCCGATTCCCGTGACGGACACGGTGCGCGGGCAGTATGGTCCCGGAACCGTCGACGGCAAGCCCGCAGTCGGTTACCGCGAGGAAGAGCGGGTCAATCCGGAGTCTCAGCAGGCCACCTTCGCGGCCGCCAAGCTGCATATCGAGAACTGGCGCTGGGCCGGGGTCCCGTTCTATGTCCGCGCCGCCAAGCGGCTTGCCAAGCGTGTGACCGAGGTGACGATCGTCTTCAAGCAGCCGCCTCTGCACCTGTTCAAGACCGAGGCAGGTTCATCCGATATCGGGCCGAATCTGATCTCCATGCGCATCCAGCCGGACGAGGGAATCGCGCTGCGCTTTGGCGCCAAGGTTCCCGGACCCACCACCAACGTAGCTCCGGTGAACATGGACTTCAGCTACGCCAAGGCGTTCGGCAAATCGTCCGCCAATGGCTACGAGCGGCTGCTGCTCGATGCCATGCTGGGTGATGCGACTCTGTTCGCCCACCGGGACGGCGTCGAGGCCACCTGGGCGTTGTACACGCCCATCCTCGAGGCGTGGGCGAAAGAGAAGATCGACCTGCCGAACTACGCTGCCGGAACCTGGGGTCCGAAGGCTTCGGACGACCTGCTGGCGGCCGATGGACGTGCCTGGACTGAGCTGTAAATCACTCGCGCGGATGCCGTTCTCATTCTTCCGGCGGGAAACGGCATCCGCTGTTGCTTAAACCGCACTCTTCCAGCTAGTTTGAAGTGCGATACAAAGTTTGCATGTCGAAAGAGAGGCTATGCCCCGTCCTATCCAGATCATCGCCAAGGTCGCCTCTACCGCCGCAGAGGTCAATCAACTCTCGGCACAGATGTTCACCGATTGCGTGACGCAGGCGGTCGCTGCCCGCGGGGTCGCGCGAATCGCGATCTCGGGTGGTTCCACGCCGCGCGCGGTCTTTCAGTTGCTCGCCAATCCTTCGGAGCCTTACGTCGGCAGCATCCCTTGGGACAAGCTGCAGCTCTTCTGGGTGGATGAGCGCTGCGTTCCGCCCGATCACGAGGAGTCGAATTTCCGCATGACCAAGGCAGCCATGCTGGATAAGGTACCGCTGCCGGCCGAGAACATCCATCGCATGGAAGGCGAACTTGACCCCGAAGAGGCTGCCTCGCGATATGAAGCAGAGATTCGCAATACCTTGCGGCTTGAAGGCGCTCAGACCCCAGTCTTCGACCTCATCATCCTGGGTCTGGGGCCGGACGGCCACACTGCTTCGCTGTTTCCGCACACAGACGGGCTGCACGAGATGGGCCGCATCGTCATGGCAAACCACGTCCCGCAAAAGGATGTGTGGCGCATCACGCTGACGCTCCCGGTCATCCTCCAGGGCAAGGAGGTCGCGTTCCTGATCGAGGGCGCGGACAAGGCGGAGATGGTGCAGATCGTATTTGGCGGCGGCTACGATCCCGAGACCTACCCCGCGCAACTGATCCGGCCGGCAAGCGGCAGGCTCACGCTGCTGATGGATAGCGCGGCGGCTGCACAACTTCCTGGGCCACCCGCGCCCGGCACCACGACCATGGAGCTGAAATGATTCTCGCAGGCGATGTCGGCGGAACCAAGGTACACCTGGCGCTCTATAACTTCGAGGACGGCCGCCTCATGCCGATTCGGGATCAGAAGTTTCCAGCTCATGATTTCGCCAAACTCGACGATGTGGTGCATCGCTTTCTGTCGGAGGCCGACGGGCATGGAGCCGAGGACACCAGCGAGATCGTCGCCGCGTGCTTTGGCTGCCCGGGCCCGGTACGCGAAGGCCGCATCAAGCTGACTAACCTGCCCTGGCTGCTCGATACGAGGGACCTGCGCGAGTCGTTGAAGATCGAGCACATTTTTCTGATCAACGATCTGGAGGCCAACGGTTACGGCGTGCCGGAGCTCTCGAACGACTCCATCTTCGTGCTGCACGAGGCCGATCCCTCGGCGGTTGGGCATCGCGGCCTGGTTTCGGCCGGCACCGGCCTGGGCGAGGCGCTGATGATCTGGGATGGCAAGACCCATACCCCGATTCCGTCCGAAGGCGGCCACGCGGATTTCGCCGCACGCAATGAGCGCGAGATCGCTCTGCTGCGCTATCTCAGCAGGACCCTCAATGGCCGCGTCTCGTTCGAGCGGGTGGTCTCCGGGCTGGGTATCAAGAACATCTACGCCTTCCTGAAGGATGACCAGAAGATGGAGGAACCGGCGTGGCTGCGCGACCGCATCGCCTCCGAGGATCCGAATGCAGTGATCGGCCACTGCGCCGAGGATGGATCGAGCGAACTCTGCTACGAGACCATGCAGATCTTCGCCTCCGCCTACGGCGCCGAAGCCGGAAACGTCGCGCTGAAGGTGCTGGCCAGCGGCGGCATCTACCTGGGCGGAGGCATCGCGCCCAAGGCGCTGAAGACGCTCAAGAGCGGCGCCTTTACCGAGGCGTTCCTGGATAAGGGAAGGCTGCGGCCGGTACTTGAGGCGATTCCGGTCCGGGTCATCCTGAACGAAACCTGCGCGCTGCTGGGCGCGGCTGCCTACGCCGAGGCTCGCGCGTCCGAGGTCTCGGGCCACTCCGAACGGGCCGCCTCGGTCAAGCTCGGGGAAGGCGCCGAGGCCTAGAAGGGGGAGGGGGCTGACCGTTCGGTCCGGCTCGCCCGGCCGGACGCGTTCATCCGTGCTGCATTTCCGCGCCTTGCTCCTTGCTCCACCAGGCGACATCGGATAGCCTTGCGATACCTTCTGCTGGAAGAACTGCCATCTCCCTCGATCTCTCCTCCCGTCCCAACCCGGCCGATCTTCCTGAACTGATGGAAGCGCCCTGCAGCTACGAAGATCTGCGGGATTGCCTGCACGACATCTCGCGGGTGAACCGGCTCACCCTGGCCTACCATCCGACGCTGCGCTGGCTGGATTACCTTTACGCGCGGCTGCCGCTGCAGGACCGCCCGATCCATATCGTCGACGTGGGCTGCGGCTACGGTGACATGCTGCGCCGGGTCTCGCTGTGGGCGGCGGATCGCGGGCTGCCTGTGACGTTGACCGGCATCGATTTGAATCCGGATGCGGTGCGCGCGGCACGCGAGGCGACGGTGCCGGGCACAGTGACGTTTCTCACCGGCAATGCGTTCGACTTCGCGCCCCCGGGCGGCATTGATGTCGTCATCAACTCGCTGCTGATGCATCATCTGCAGGACGACGAGATTGTTCAGTTCCTGGTGTGGATGGAGTCGGTGACGCGGCTCGGCTGGTTTATCAACGATCTGCATCGGGAGGCGGTGCCGTATTACGCCTTCCGGATGCTGAGCCGGTTCACCGGCTGGCACCGGTTCGTCAAACACGATGGAGGCGTTTCGATTCTGCGCAGCTTTCGCCGGGACGACTGGGAGCGGCTGCTGAAGCGGGCGCGGCTTCCACCCGGCGAGGTGCATGTGGAGGAGGTTCGGCCGGCGCGGCTGTGCGTGGCGCGGCTCCGGCGGATGTAAATCGAGCCCGGATCCCTACCCCGGAAAAATGATGCGAAGTATTCATTGCAAAAGGATTATGGTTTGACCTGCGGCTCCGGGCCGAACACAGCCCACCGCCGGAAACGGACCTTTGCAGTGCAACCCGCAGAAGAAAGACGAACGAGACCCGTATGACTTTTCGCCTCGCCCCCACCCTGTCGCTGATCGCTGTCTCCTGGGCTGCCGCCGCTATCTCCTGGACGAACGCCGCTGCCCAGCGTTTGCCCAGCAATGCACGGCCGGATCATTATGCGATCGCGCTGACGCCGGACATTGCCACCGCCAGCTTTACGGGCGAGGAGACGATCGACCTGACGCTCGCGTCCGCCTCGCCGACAATCACGCTGAACGCGGTCGAGCTGAAGATCCAGAGCGCCAGCGCGGGGGGAGCGGAGGCGGCGATCAGCTACGATCCAGCCCGGGAACAGGCGACCTTTACGTTCCCTAAACCGATCACCGCTGGTCCAATGGCCCTCAAACTGGTATTTTCCGGCGTCCTGAACGACAAATTGCACGGATTTTACCTGTCGAAGACCGCCACGCGGAACTATGCGGTGACGCAGTTCGAATCGACCGATGCGCGGCGCGCGTTCCCGTGCTTCGACGAGCCCGCGTTCAAGGCGACGTTCACCGTTTCGCTGACGGTGGACAAGCGCGACACGGTGATCTCGAACACCAACATTGTCGGGGATGTTCCGGCGGCGCGCTCACGCCACACCATCAGCTTCGCGCCTACGCCGAAGATGTCGACGTACCTGGTGGCGTTCCTGGTGGGCGACTTCGACTGTTCGAGCCATGGAACGTCCGACGGGGTGCCGATCCGGGTGTGCAGCACACCCGACAAGGTGCAACTGACGCACTTCGCGCTCGAAGCCGCGGAACATTTTCTGCAGTATTACGACGCGTATTTCGGCATCAAGTACCCCATGCCGAAGCTCGATTTGATCGCGATCCCCGATTTCGAGGCGGGTGCGATGGAGAACTTTGGCGCTATCACGTACCGCGAGACCGACCTGCTGGTGGACGACAAGGACGGCATCAACGCCAAGAAGAACGTGGCTTCGGTGGTGGCGCACGAGATGGCGCACCAGTGGTTTGGCGACATGGTGACCATGCAGTGGTGGGACAACCTGTGGCTGAACGAGGGTTTTGCGACCTGGATGCAGGACAAGGCCGCCAACGACTGGCATCCTGCGTGGAACTTCCCTCAGGATGTGGCGTCGGAGCTGGATTCGACGCTGAATACCGATGCATCGCGGACGACGCGCGCGATCCGCGCGCAGGCGAGCACGCCGGCGGAGATCGAGCAGATGTTCGACGGCATCGCGTATGGCAAGGCCGGGGCGGTGATCGGCATGGTGGAGAACTGGGTGGGGCCCGAAGTCTTTCGCCAGGGGGTACACAACTACCTGGCCGCGCACCTGTACGCGAACGCCACCGCGGAGGACTTCTGGAATGCGCAGACGGCCAATGCGCATCTGCCGGTGGACCGGGTGATGGCGAGCTTTATCGATAAGCCAGGGGTTCCGCTGCTGACCTTTGCCGACCGGCAGCCGGCCGGAGTTCCGGTGGCGCAAAAGCGGTTCTATCTGGACCCGGGCGCGGCTGGCGACAGGCGGGATGAGGCACAGGCAAACGACGTTTCGCGTGGCTGGACGATTCCGGTATGCCTGAAGACGGGCGGGGCTCCGGCGTGCCAGCTGGTGAACTCCGACAGTGCGGCGGTGGTGCTGCCGGCGGGGGTGCCGTTCTTCTATGCGAACGCGGCGGACAAGGGGTATTTTCGGGTGAGCTATTCGCCGGCCCAGTTGAAGGCGATCACCGCCCAGGCGGAGACGGCGCTGACGGTTCCGGAGCGGATCGGTTTCCTGGGGGATCGCTGGGCTCTGACCCGGGCCGGGCGGGCCCCGGTAGGAGATTTTCTGGACCTGGCGCTGGCGCTGAAGCAGGATCCGAATGCCGAGGTGCTGGGCACCACGCTGGGCACGATCGCGCAGATCCGCAACCGGATTGCGACCGAGGAAGAACGCACGGCCCTCGATGCGATCGTTCGCCGGGAGTTCGATCCGGTCTACGCCGCTTTGGGTTCGGCTTCGTCCGACTCGGCGGCGAAGGCGAGCTTCGACCAGCAACAGATTCGGACGGAGCTATTCGAGTCGCTGGGTCAGGCCGAGGATCCGGCGATCCTGGCGCACGCGCGGGAGGTGACGACCGACCTGCTGAGCGGCAAGAAGACGAACGAGCCGGACCTGGTGGATGCCTCGGTGGCGCTGGCGGCGGCGAGCGGCAACGAGGAGTTTTACAACCGGATGCTGACGGTGAGCCAGAAGGCGACCGACCCCGGGCTGCAGATTGAGGCGCTGCAGGTGCTGACGCGGTTTCGCGACCCCCAGCTGGTGGTGCGGACGCTGGAGTATGCGACCTCAGGAGCGGTGCGCAACCAGGATTCGTGGATCCTGATTGCGATCGAGTTGAGCCAGCGCGAGACGCGGGAGATTGCGTGGCCCTGGGTGCAGGAGCATTGGGAGAAGGTGGCGGCGCAGTTGACGACGGCCTCCGGGGCGCAGCTGGTTTCGGCGACCGGCTCGTTCTGTTCAGTGAAGGAGAGGAACGCGGTCGCCAGCTTTTTCGCCAGCCACAAGGTGGAGGCGGCGGACCGCTCCCTGGCCAAGGCGCTGGACAGCATCGACGCGTGTACGCGGCTGCGGCAGGCGCAGGAGCCGAACCTGCGGACGTGGCTGGCGGAGCAGGAGTATCGCTGATGACATCGACTCGGGGGCCGGCGGGCGAGCGGATGGGCAGCGTTTCCGCCCATTTCGGGACCAGGTGATTCCCGTCTCGGAGCGGCTCTCAAACATATAGCATGTCCGTCCGCGCTGCAGCTGTCACTCCGCGCCATGATGATAGGAGAACGGCCACGACGGCCAGTTCAGCGGAGCATGGCTCTGGCGGGACAAGAGCCAGCGCACGCACTGTAAAGGACGGAACGAATGAAGAAGACTCTGCTCGTGATGTTCAGTCTGACGGTTTTGCTGAAAGCCGCTTCTCTCCATGCGCAGATGGGGTGCGACGATTCCCCGGAGAATCCCACGGTCGTGCTGGCGCTGGTAGGCTCCGCAGGCGCCTTGGTGGCGTCTGCACGGAGCCGGATGAAGGCTCGCCGGCGACCGGTTGGCGGAGGCAAGAGCAGCTTCTTGCGTTGACTCGCGTTCCTTTTCTTTGATGCCGCAGACAGGAGACATTCATGCGGGCGCCGTTCCCATGGAGAGAGGCCGGCATTGACGGCGGAAGCCCCGTATTAGCGGGCAAGCCGCGGTGCAAGGTTTCATGGAGAGAGGCCGGCATTGACGGCGGAAGCCCCGGGTATCGCCCTGGGTGGAACGGAACGAGCGGGTACGGCAAGACTGCGCATCACCCTGTTGCTCTTGTCTCGTGCCGGACTGGCGCGGTATTTGCAGCCCTGCTCGGGATTCTGGGGGTGGCTTCGATTGCCTCCTCGATGCTCGCGCTGTGGATGCTGTGGACGACCGACGGGTTGAAGTCGATCGGCATGGTGCTTCCGTTGGTGAGCTGGGTGCTGGTGCTGCGCGCCTGGCGAACTCTCGGCTGGGAGCTGGAGGGAAGCTGGTGGGGCGTGGCGTTGCTGCTGGCGACGGCTGGGCTGGTTCGGCTGCGCGACCAGACGGTGTTGGTGCTGGTACTCTCGCCCGGGTGGAATGTTTACTTTCCACCGCATTCGCTGGTGCTGTTCCTGTACGGGCTGGGCGTGGTGGTACTGTTTGGCGGCCGGCGGCTGGCGCGAGCGACGCGATTTCCACTGGCGCTGCTGCTGCTCTCGAATCCCGTGCCGCACGTCTTCAATGTGTGGGTCGACCTGCCGCTGCAGCGGGTTTCGGCGCACATGGCGCGTGCTTTTGCGGTGGCTCTGGGGCAGGCGCTTTCGCCGGACAAGCTGCGCCTGATGTTTACACCGAAGTTCGGGATGTTTATCGCGCCAGGCTGCAACGGCATCCGAGGGGCGGTGACGATGGGCCTGATCGCGCTGGTCGCAGGCTACCTGTATCGCTTCCGCGGGCGGGCGCATGCGGCGGTGGTGGTGGCGGCGGTTGCGCTGGGCTACGGGTTCAACCTGGTTCGGCTTTGCGTGCTGGTTCTTTATTACGTTCTCGCGTTGCATGTTCCGAAGCTGCAGGCTCAGGCGGAGAACGCCGACTATGTCATTGGTGCCGCGCTGTTCTTTGTTGCGGTGCTGCTGCTTTATACGGTGATCCAGAGGCTCGGACAGCGCGAGTCCCGCCTTAACCCGCCGGTGCCGGAGCCGCTGGAGAGCGGCTACGCGGGGGTGCCAGGCAGCTTCCTGCCGCGAGCTCTAGCGTTGGCGGCGCTGGCGGGTCTCGGGATGGTCGTATCGGCGCAGCAGTTTGGGGCGGTCCGGTCGAATGCGGCGCGGGTGGTCCAGCCACGTGCTGTTGAGGCGTTTCCGTCTGCGCTGGGAGGGTATGGGCTTGTCCGGACATGGAACGAGACGCTGCCGGCCGGAACCGTGCTTTTTCACTGGGCGGAGTATGCGCCGGCGGGTGGACCGGGCACGCATATTGCGATGGGGATCTCGCCGGTGCTGGGTTCGCACGACACGATGATCTGTCATTCAGCGCGCGGGGAATATCCGTTGTGGCATGGGGAGCAGGTGATTGCGACCGGTGGGGGCGAACCGGTCAGCTTCCATGCGTCGTTCTTCAATGACGGCGCCACGCAGTTTCTGGAGACGTCGACGCTGTGCAGCGGTGCCGGCTGCGGCGAGTATGCGACGCCGGCTGCTCACTTCGGCTGGGTGTGGAGCAGACCTGATGCAAGGGCGCTGCTCAGCCGGGATCCGCAGCGGCCAATCCCCATCCTGATCAAGGCGGAGACGATCGATACGACGCTGCCAGCGGAGGTTGCACGGAAGCAGCTTGCGGCGGACGTAAGCGGATTTCTGTCCGGGGTCGACCTGAGCGTGCTGACCCGGCCTTATCGCCGCTCTTGAGGCGCAGGCTTGAGGGTACACGGTGCGGAGTTGCGGCGACGAAGTGCGGCTTGCGAGGAGGCCTCCGTGCTGAATCCGCCTGATGCTCGAAGCGATCGGCTTCGGAGTGCGGTGTGGACGGTAGTGGGTGCCGCTTGGCTGCTGGGCGGCTGCGGTGCGGGCAACGTCAGCCCGGCGATGCCGGCTGCAGTCACGTACGGCGGTGTTTCATTTACGGCGACGATTCTCGCTGGAACCAAGCCGATCAGCGGAGCATCTGTGGCGCTTTATGCAGCCGGGACTGGGGGCATCGGATCGAAGGCTGCCAGTCTGCTGTCGCATGGGGCCGTCACGACCGGCGCGGACGGGACGGCGACGATCCCCGCAACCTACAACTGTCCGGCGACAGGCTCCATGCTCTACCTCGTGAGTACAGGCGGCGCAGTATCCGGGCAGGCCACGGCAAATCCGGAGGCCGTGTTGCTGGGGACGATCGGACCGTGCAGCGTCGTGACCCCGGCGACCAAGGTGGTGTTGAACGAGGCCACGACGGTGGCCTCGGTGTACGCGCTGGCGCAGTTTTACTCACCGACCGGCAACCTTGGGGCGTCGGCGACGAACGCTACGGGACTGAGCAATGCCTTCGCCACGGCGGCGACGTTGGCGGATCCGGCTACGGGCGCGGTGCCGGGCCCCACGCTGCCTGCTAACGCGGACTTCAAGGTTGCGAGGCTGAATTCGATCGCCAATCTGGTGAACGCCTGCGTGGTGGATGAGTCGGCTTGCGCGGGGTTCTTCAGCGCGGCGGCGCAGACGGGGTCTCCGGCCGGCAACACGCTGGACGCGGTCTACAACCTGGCCAGGGCACCGGCCGCGGAGGCTGCGAGCCTGTTTACGCAGTCACAGGCGAGCTCGGCTTATGCGCCGGCGCTGGCGAAGACTCCGGCGGACTGGACGCTGTTCATCACCTACTCGGGTGGCGGCCTCAACAGCCCGTCCGGGTTGGGGGTGGATTCGAGTGGAAGCGTCTGGGTAGCGAACTACTTTTACACGGCCTCGAAGTTTTCACCCGTCGGCGCGCCCGCCTTTCCCATGGGCATCACCGGATTTGGGCTGAACAACTCGTACGGGCTGGCCATCGATGCCAACGATAACGTGTGGATTCCGAACGAGCAGCCTTACTTTGGCACGGACAGCATTGGCAGCGTGAGCGAGCTCACGTCAGCGGGCGTGTCGCTGGCGGGCAACAGCGGCTACACCGGCGCCGGCTTGAACTACCCGATCGCGGTCGCCATCGACCCGAACGGGACGGTGTGGGTGGTGGACTACGGGGACTCGCACGTGACTCTGCTGAATGCCTCCGGGCAGCCGCTCTCGGGCGCCCAGGGCTACGCGACCGCGTCCTTGGAATTTCCGGTGGTGGTGGCGGTGGACGCGAACCACTTTGGATGGGTGGGAAATCTCTCGAACGGCGGCGTGACCAAGGTTGCGGCGGACGGATCCAGCTTTACCAGCTATCAGTGCTGCGACGGCGCGGCAGGCATCGCGCTCGACCAGCAGAATAATGCCTGGATTGCAAACTACTACGGAGCTTCCGTCTCGATGATTGCGGCCGACGGAAGCATCGTGTCGAACCAGGGCTACACCGGCCTGGGATCGCTCGACCATCCGCAGGGGATCACGGTGGATGGGGCGGGAGACGTGTGGGTCGCGAACTACCGGGCGCCCTACCTGACGGAGCTTGCCGGTGCATCGGCTGCGGTGCCCGGCGCGTCGCTAACCGGGGCGAGCGGCCTGGGCGCGAATGCCGGGCTGCGGGAAGCGTACGCGCTGGCGCTGGACGCGAGCGGCAACATCTGGGTATCGAACCAGGGGAGCAACACCCTGACGAAGTTCATCGGGCTGGCTGTTCCGGTCAAGACGCCACTTTCAGGTCTGCCGCAGGCACCTTGAAGAGGGTGCTTTTCGCTTCTCAAACCTGTTCAGGCAACTTCCTTCTATGCCGGAGCGTCCATGCTGGTTTGGGTTCTGGTCTTTGGGCTGTGGTATAAAAACTTTGCTCAACTCGATTTGAGCCCATAAAAAGGATGCCTCTGTTGACCAGCAGCGCGATCTCCGCCATTCTACGCAGCAATGAATCGAGCCTCCTCCAAAGCTGGTTGACGGAACAGAGATCCCAGCGTGGACGCAGCTCCCTGTCCGATGCGGAACTGCAGCAGCAGTCCCGTGAGTTTCTCCAGCTGTTTCAGCAAGCGGTGACCGAAACCGGTGATTCAGTTCGCGGGGATATCGAGACTACCAGCTTCCGCGCGTTGCGCCGCTTCCTTGAAGAGATCACCGCCAGCCGCACCCAGCAGGGCGCTTCGCCGTCGGAAACCGCGCGCTTCATCTTCTCCTTTAAAACTCCCCTCTTCACCGAGATCCGCTCCAAGATGCCCGATCCTGTCGAGCAGGTCGAAGCCCTCGCCGACATCACCGCGCTCATCGACAATCTCGGCCTCTTCGTCACCGAAGCCCATCAGAAGGCGCGCGAGAGCGTCATCCTTCGCCAGCAGGAGGAGATGCTCGAACTCTCGACGCCGGTGGTCAAGCTCTGGGATGGCGTGCTCGCCCTGCCGATCATCGGCACGCTCGACAGCGCTCGCACCCAGGTGGTGATGGAATCGCTGCTTCAGCGCATCGTCGACACCGGTTCGACCGTCGCCATCATCGATATTACCGGCGTGCCGACCGTCGACACCCTCGTCGCCCAGCACCTGCTGAAGACCGTGACCGCCGCCCGCCTGATGGGCGCGGACTGCATCATCTCCGGCATCCGGCCGCAGATCGCCCAGACCATCGTCCACCTCGGCGTCGACCTCGGCGACGTCATCACCAAGGCCACCCTGTCGTCGGCCTTCGCCGTCGCCCTGCAACGCAAGGGCATGACGATCAGCCGCATCAAGGCCCAGGCGTAAGTCGACCTATGGAAC
>CAJCHN010000113.1 GCA_903970285.1 Rhodanobacteraceae bacterium
GCACCTGGCTGGCCTATGTGCTGGCGACCGTGGCGGTGCTGCTCGTCGCGTTGTGCATCGCGCGTTACGCCCGCCAGTCGGCCTCACCCGGTTCGTTATATACCTACGCTTCAATGACTCTGCCGCCGTGGCTGGGCGCGACGGTTGCGTGGAGCTTGTTGCTGGCTTACGTGGCCACCGGATCGAGCGTGATTGGCGGCTTCTATCACTATGCAAACTTGTTGTTGCGCGACGCCACGGGACACGGCTACTCTGCCGTTTTGCTGGCGCTGCTGGTCACTGGCGCGTCGATCTGGATTGCCTATCGCGATGTGAAGATTTCCGCGAGACTCATGCTTTGGATCGAGGCGACATCGGTCACCGTTATTGTGATTGTGGTCCTGCTGGTGCTGGTGCGCCACGGTTGGCGCTGGGATTGGGACGAACTGCATCTGCGCGGGATGACGGGCAGCGGCCTTCGCCTCGGCCTGGTGCTGGCGCTGTTCAGCTTTGTCGGCTTCGAGAGCGCCACCACGCTGGGTTCGGAAGCGCGTAATCCGTTGAAGACGATTCCCCGCGCCGTGATTCAAAGTGCGATTCTCGCCGGAGCTTTCTTCACCGTTTGCGCTTACGCCGAAGTCCTGGGATTTCACACGGCCGGCCAGGACTTGGGTGCGAGCCAGGGCCCCATGCACGTTCTGGCGCAAGTGGCGGGCTGGCCACTGCTGGGATTGCTAATCGATGTCGGAGCGTTGGTTAGTTTGTTTGCCGGAACCTTGGCGTGCATTACCGCCGCGGCCCGCGTGCTGCTGTTGATGGCTCACAACGGGCTGGCCCACAGCTCGTTCCGCGCCACCCACGCGCGCAACCAAACCCCGGGTCGCGCCGTCGTTATCACCGGCATCGCGGCCGTGCTTCCCGTCGCGGTGCTGGCGGCTCGGGGCGCCAGCGGCCTGGACGTTTATGGCTGGCTGGGATCGCTCGCAACTTATGGCTTCATTGTCGCGTACGCATTGGTGTGTGTTGCGCTGCCGAAATATTTGCGCGACCAGGGCGTTTGCCGGCCCGGCGCACAGATCGTTCCTTTCCTGGCCGGACTCGCCATGTTGCTCGCGCTGGCGGGCAATCTCTATCCCGTGCCCGAGGGCCCTTACGGCAAGCTGCCTTACATTTATCTCGCCTACCTGACTGCGGGGCTGTTGTGGTTCGCATTTCGCGGACGCGGCAAAGACGAGCCGTTGGCCGAGAGCGCGGAAGGCTAAGCCTGTCCCTCGGTTTCCGGTAGCGCGACCAGCAGTAGCACGATGCCGATGACGGTAAACATGCGGAAGGCCGCATCCTGGCCGTTCCATGCTTTCGATTGCCACATCAGGAACCATTCTCCACCCACGCCGAGAAACGCCACGAGCCACATGAGCAGAGCCAGCGTAAGCGATACGATGGCGATGCGTTTGGCTTGATTGAAAGCCGGCGCCGTTCCCCGCAGAGTCCGCGCCAGATTCACTCCGCCCCACCACGCAAGAATCATGGTGACGCTTTCCCACGCGATAATCGAAACGTAAAAC
Organism: Rhodanobacteraceae bacterium; assembly: GCA_903970285.1. GTDB lineage: Bacteria > Acidobacteriota > Terriglobia > Terriglobales > Acidobacteriaceae > Edaphobacter. Next base: position 1,545 of record CAJCHN010000113.1, read on the forward strand.
GCCGTGTGCAGCGCGGGTGAATTTAAGGCGCGCCACATGCCGCGATTGCCGGGAAAGGTGGAATCCATCATCAAGACGTGGCGCACGAATTGGTAGTTCGAGTCGTAATCGGTGGTGTTGTTAAGAACCACGAACGAGTAGAACGCCGCCACGGCAAACACCAGAAGCATTTTGGCCGCGCGCAGGGTCATGGCTTTCCTTTTCCCGCTTCCTGCTGCGAACATGAGAAGGTCTGGAAATACGCGGTGAGTGCGCCAATGATCTTATCGCTATAACTGGGATTGCCAGGCATCTGCGCGTGCGGATTCTTTGCCTGCGGATTGCGAACGTAAGCGGCAAAGTATTCCGGCGACGCGGCGGCCCACGCCGAAAGCACCAGCCACGGATGGCCCGCTTTGGTGCCGCCTTCAGCGCCACGGTTGTGGCAGCGAAAACAATTTTGACGCGCGAACCAATAACCCTCTTGCACCATTTCGCCGCTCGCGTGAGGACCGCGTGGCGCGATCGAGCCAAAGACTGTCTTCTCATCGCGGAACTCAAGGCGCACCACGCCCCACGGAATCTGCGCTTCATCCCCGTGCGGGGAAACTTTGAAGCTGGGAAGGAAGCTAGGATGCGAAACCATATACGGACCCATATCCTGGCCGTGGCCTTCCGCATCTTTCGGCCAGCCGGAAGGCGGCTGCCCGTTGACCTTCAGCACCAGCAGCGGACGATGCTCGGCGATGTAGGCGTGCGGATAATTGGCGCGATACCGATCGTCACAAATCGCGACTACCATATCCGAGTCCGGCGCGGCGGCAAGGCGTCGAATCAATTCTTCCAGCGGCACTCCGCTGACTTGCGTGGGGCCGGTGAAGTTAGCATCGTTTTTTACCGTGAAAGTCACTTGCGGCAAACGCAGGAGATCGTCGCGTGTGAGATAACGGGTTGCTCCGGCAGGAATACCCGCGAGTTCACCGCCCACTTCCAGGTCGAGTGGCGACGTGCGCCCGCTGCGCAGCGTGAGAGAGGCGGAAGCGCGGGCGTTTTCTTCGCCGGCATTTTGAGGAGGCAATCCTGAAGCCAGGAAAAGTACGGCGGCCAATAAGCCTGTCCAGGGAATTTGCATGGGTCATATTAGCGTGCATGTCCGCCGGCGCAACAGAATTTCTCTCGGCGCGATTTGTACGGTGATGACGCGCCGGGAGAACGAGTATGTTGAACGAGCATGTTGAACAAGTATGTTAGATTGGCTTCCGTGTCACCAGCGGAGGCGTTAGACGGGTCTTGGCCAAGGGAAGGGAAGCGCGACTGCAGGAACTGGGAATCGTTCTGCCGGCTCTGCCCGCGCCGGGCGGAAATTTCATTCCCGCTAAAACCGTAGGCAGCATGGTTTACCTCTCCGGCGTAATCTCCAACAACTCAGATGGCCTAATTACCGGCACCGTAGGCATTGATCGCACCCTCGACGAGGGTTACGCTGCGGCTCGGGCCTGCGCCCTTACGCAACTCGCGGTCCTGGCGCGCCATCTCGGCTCGCTCGATGCCGTGAAGGGCATTGTCTCCGTGAACGGCTACGTGAACGCGGTGGCGGGGTTTGCCGATTCGCCCAAGGTGATCAACGGCGCGTCGGATGTGCTGGTGGAAATCTTCGGCGATGCCGGCCGTCACGTGCGCGCCGCTATCGGCGTTTCGGCGCTGCCGCGCAATGCGCTGGTGGAACTGCAGATGACGGTGGAGATTTAGCGGTGAGATGTAACCGTGGAGATTTAACGACGTAGGTTTAACGACGGAGTTCTAGCGCGCCATGGCCGAGTTCATGCTATCCGCCGAGCCCACGCACTCCCGCTGGAACCGCGCTCTGGAGCCCCGTCTTCGCGTCGCGCCCGGCGACACCGTGCAACTTGAATGTCTCGATTCCAGTGGAGCGCAAGTCCATCCCGCCATGACCGTCGCCGATTTCCTCAATATCGATCGCGGGCGGATTCACGCGCTGACCGGGCCTATTTTTGTGGAAAGTTCAGAACCCGGGGACGTGTTGCAGATCGATGTGCTCGAAGTCGCGCACCAGGGTTGGGGATGGTCGAGCGTGATCACTGGACTTGGTTTTCTCAAAGAGCGTTTTGCCGAACCGTATCTTTTTCATTGGCGACTCGAGGGCGCGGAAACGCGATCGCTGGCCCCAGCCGTGGTGCCGTTGCGGCCGTTCTGCGGCGTGATGGGTGTCGCGCGGGGCGAGGACGGAGTATTTCGCACCCGCCCGCCCGGCATTTTTGGCGGGAACATGGATGTGCGCGAGTTGTGTGCCGGCGCCACGCTGTATCTTCCCGTGCTGAATCGCGGTGCGCTTTTTTCCGCGGGCGATGCCCATGCCGCGCAAGGCGACGGCGAAGTTTGCATCAACGGCATTGAATGTCCCGCACACGTGACGCTGCGTTTCCAGCTCCACAAAAAGCGCCCGCTTCCCGGGCCTATTGTCGAGTCCTCTACGTCGCCCCCGCGGGATGCGGGATCGGATGCCTGGATCGTCGTCGAGTCTTCTCCCGATGTGATCGCGGCCGCGCGTGCTGCAACTTCGCGCATGATCGACCTGCTGGCTGATCGCTGGGGATTCGACGAAGTCCACGCCTATCTGCTGTGCAGCGTTGCCATGCATCTGCGGCTGAGCCAAGTGGTGAACGAGCCGATGTTTACGGTCAGCGCGGCAATTCCCAAACAGGTGCTGCCCGCAAGAAAGCTGTTCTGAACCGGCGGGTCAAATCCATGTACATCAACGATCCTGAAATTGTCGCGGAGTTACGGGCGTTGTATCCGCAATACGAATCCGCTTTGATGGCCAACGACGCCGAGACTTTGACGCGAATGTTTTGGGCGTCTCCCCGTGCCGTGCGCTTCGGCGTAACGGAGAACCTGTACGGCATTGAGGAGATCGCCGCATTTCGCAAAGGACGCCCGCCTGCTGACCTTGCCCGCACCATTCTCCGCCTCGACATCGTCACTTTCGGCCGCGATTACGGCAGCATTACGCTCGAATTCGAACGCACCACAAATGGGCGCACCGTCTCCGGCCGGCAGAGCCAAGTCTGGGTGCGCCTTCCCGAAGGCTGGCGGATTGTTGCCGCCCACGTATCGCTGCTCCGGTAAAAGCTATTCCGCATTCGCTTCCGCAATAGAAATATCGAATCTGTGCCAAAGAAATTTTCACTGAAGGTAACGCTTTCGTTCTGCGCCAAACTCGCGTAAATTCGGTCAATCATTTTTTGCGTTGCGGGCGGGGCAGAGCCAACCATCTCTGCCGGGAACATCGTTGGCGCGCCACAAACCGTTGGCACAACCCAATGAGTCCCACCCGCCCCCCGCGGTTTTGTGCACGTGTACCTGCAGACTTACACGAGGCCACTCATGCCCAAAAGCAAAAGTAGGAACTTAGACACGAACTTAAAAAGAATTGCGCTGGCCGCTTTTCTCGTCGCTTTCTCCCTGTGGATGCCGCTCGTTCTTTCCCCTAACGCTCACGCTCAGCAAACCCTCGGCGGCATCACCGGAACGATTACGGATAAAACCGGCAGCGTTCTGCCCGAGACCGTTGTGACTATCGTGGGCGACCAGACGAAGCTGACGCGTACGCAAAAAGCCAACGCCAATGGCGCGTACGACTTTGTCAACCTGCCCATCGGCACCTACACGCTCACCTTCACGCATGAAGGCTTTGAAACGCAAAAGATTCCCTCCATCACAGTGCAGGCGGACCGCACCGCCACGGTGAATGCATCGTTGGCCGTAGGCCAAGTCGGAACCATCCTCACGGTCGAAGCCGTGCCCTTGATGAACGCAGTCGACACTACCAACGGTTACATTCTGGAAGAACAGCAGATTCAAAACATCCCGCTGCCCACAGGAAGTTTCACAGGGTTAGCCATTCTTTCGCCCGGAGTAAATGCGGAGTTGCCCAACGGTACAGGCGCAAACGCCGGCTTGGGCAATCAACCCATTTGGGCCAATGGCCAGCGCGATACCAGCAACACGTTTCTACTGAATGGAGTCGACGCCAGCAATCTGTTCAACGGCAAAAGCACCAGCCAGGTAGCTTCCGCGCGCATCGTAAACAACACCGGTGTTTCGGGCGCCTCCAGTACCACCGCCGAAATCATTCAAAGCACAGCGTCCCCGTACCTCGCAATTGGTGAGGCTTTGCCCACGCCCGCTCCGGAAACCGTTCAAGAATTCCGCGTCAACACTTCCATGTACGACGCGCAACAAGGTTCGACCAGCGGCGCCCACATCGACATGAGCACCGCCTCCGGCACCAATGCTATTCACGGCAGCGCTTACGTTCACCGTGGAACCAGTTGGCTAGGTGCGGCCCCGTATTTTTATAATCAGGATGCCAACATTCCCGCCAACGAAAAGGTCCCCGACGTGCGCCGTTACACAGCCGGCGCAACCATCGGCGGGCCGCTGATCAAAGACAAGCTCTTCGCATTTTTCGATTACCAGGGGCTTCGCGAGGCGATTCCGAACGGAGGTGCGCAGATCAACACCGTTCCGACGCCTCAGATGCTGACCGGCGATTTCTCACAACTTCTGGGCACCGGCCTTACCAGTGTTCCCTACGACGGCTTCGGCGGGTATGACCCTACAGGCTGTAAGGCCTTCACCACCGTGCACGGTGTCTCCGTCACCAGTACCGCGCAACTGAACGCATCGATCGACAACGGCGCCATCTTCGATCCGACCACCTGCGCGCAGTTCGGCACGATCACGGCACCGAACATCATTCCGACCAATCGGCTCAACCCGGTCGCGCTCAACTACCTGAAGGCGTTTCCGGCGCCAAACCGCACGCCGACCAGCAACGTTCTGGACAATTACCAGAACACGCAATTCATCGTGAACAAGTACAACGACTTCGACGTTCGAATGGACTATAACCTTGGCGGGAAAGATCGTATCTTCGCGCGTTACAGCTACGGCCAGGATAACGACACGAAGACCGTCTCCGTGGCGGGCGTTCCTTCAGGCTTTGCAGCCGGTTCGAACAACACGCACCCACGCGGCGTGGCGGCAGGGGAAACCCACACCTTCACCCCGAATCTGCTGAACGAATTCCGCTTCGGATTTACCCGTCCGTTCTATGGGTACATCAATCCGTTTGACTACGAGCCCTTCTCGGCGAACCTGGGAATTCCGAACGCGAACCGCAATTCGTTCCTGGGCGGGGGGGCGCTGATTGGCGGCAATAACACCAATCTTTCTTACACGGGTGACGGCGGAGCGTACGAGGTGCCGCAGCGCTCCTATCAGATCGTGGATAACGTCAGCCTGAACCATGGCAAGCACGCATTCGTCTTCGGCGAAAGCGTGCTGTTCCGCACGGTCAAGTTCGCGCAGGGCAACGACGCCAAGGGCTTCTTTCAGTTCCAGGGCTCGGGCAGCGACTATACCGGTTGGGATACGGCTGAAGTCTTGGCGGGTTTCGTCAACACGTACTCCATCTCTACATCGACCGGGTACTATGACACCCGCACCTACGAAATGGGTTACTTCGCGCAGGACGACTGGAAGATTACCCCTCGGCTGACCCTGAACCTTGGCATCCGGTACGACCTCTACAACTTCCCCCTGGAGACGAACAACAAGCAGTCGAACTTCAACATCGCGACGGGCGTGCTCGAAGTTGCCGGGCAAAACGGCAACTCGCGTTCGCTGGTCAATACGCCCAAAACCAACTTTGCGCCGCGCGTCGGCTTTGCGTGGGATGCTTACGGCGATGGCAAGACGGCGGTGCGCGGCGGCTACGGCATCTACTACTTCCTCGATCGCGGCGGTGTAGGCAACGAGCTGAACAACAACCCGGACTTCAACGGGATTGCGAGCTATAACGATTACTCCGGCTACCGCATCGCGCTCTCGGGCGAAGGCCCCACGCTGCTGCCTTCGAGCGGCCAGCTCCCCGGTCCTTACCCGGGTAACAACAGCACGCTGGCGACAGGCGCTCTGCCGAGCCCGACAGTCAGCATCAATCCACTCGCACCCACCAACGCAAGCGTGATCGCCTACCCGGTCAACAGCCACATCCCCACCATCCAGGAGTGGAACCTCTCGGTGCAGCAGGAGATTGCGCGGAACACCACCGCCACCATCTCCTACGTGGGCACCAAGGCGGATCACCTGCTGGTGAGCACCGGTTATAGCGGTGCGCAGCTTGGAACCGGGATCGAGTTCTACCAGTCCTCGGGTCTGGGGGTGACGCTCAACGAGTTTGAAGGCACCTCGCACTACAACGGCTTGCAGACGAGCCTCAACAAGCGGCTGGCGCAGGGCTTCCAGATTACGGCGGCTTATACCTGGTCGCATAATGTGGATGACGCGCCCGGGCCATTCACGGCCAATCAGGCGGGCGTGCCGGTCACGGCGCAGGGTCCGGACCTGCATCTCGACCGAGGCAACGCGGATGACGATCAGCGCCATGCAGCAACGTTCTCGGCCTTGCTCGAGGTGCCGTACGGACGCGGACGCCGGTTTGGGTCCAACATCAACAAGGCGTTGGATTACGTGGTCGGCGGCTATCAGTTCAGCCCGTTCGTGCAGATCGGTTCGGGCACGCCGTTCGACTTGACCGTCAACAACCCCAGCCGCAACCAGGGGCCGGATAACCGTCCCGACCTGGTCGGCAATCCTCGCATCGGCCTGGTCAAGGACTTCGCAACCTCCGCAAACGGCTTCAACTATCTCAACCAGGCTGCCTTCGCAAATCCGCCGGTCAATGCCAACGGAATCTACTTCCGTCCCGGCACGGTGCATCGCAACGAGTTTTACGGGCCGGGCTACAACACCACGGGCCTGTCCATCTTCAAGGACATTCCCGTGACCGAGCGAATCAAGTCGCAGATTCGCGGCCAGGCCTACAACCTCTTCAACCATCCGCAATTCGCCAACCCGAGCAACGGCACGTCGGGCGGCGGCACCAACCTCGACACCTCTCAGATCGTCGTCAACAGCACACGCTTCCGCAGTGCGCGGGAGCTCGAACTGGCTTACCGTGTGACGTTCTAAGCGAGGCCTTACACCGGGCCGCCGCATGGCTCCAGGTCATGCGGCGGTCTTGTCTCTCCATGTGAAAGGAACCACAACAGGCATAAAATATGCTTCGCACAAACATTGCGTCTCTTTGCTCCAGGAGCCTGATGGCCCTGGCCCTGGTGTTTGCTCTCGCGGCTGGGCACGCGCAGACGGCGAAGCCCGTCATCACGAAGATTGATCCTCCCAACTGGTTTACCAGGCTGCCGGATTCGCTGCTGCTGGTGCATGGCGAGCATCTGGAAGGAACGGCCTTCACGCTTCGTAACACGACCGCCCACATCACCGAGGCGAATGTCTCCGCCAATGGACACTGGGCTTTTCTGACGATCGTCACACGTGACGCGAAGCCCGCACAGGCGGAGTTGGTTGCGACGAATGTAAAGGGCAGCACCTCCGTGCCCTACGCACTGCTCGCCCGGAGGCCGGTTGCCGAACAGCCCAGAGGCTTCAACTCAGCGGACGTGATGTACCTGATCATGCCGGACCGCTTTGCCGATGGCGACCCGTCGAACGATCATCTTCCGAACTTCCGCGCGCCCAACGACCGCAGCGCCGTCCGCGCTTACCATGGCGGTGACTTGAAGGGGATCGAGCAACACCTCGACTATTTGCAGCAACTGGGTGTGACGACGCTCTGGACGACACCGCTCTACGACAACACGGCAAATCAATCGGCCAGCACGTATCACGGCTACAGCGCCACGGACATGTATGCCGTGGACCCACACTTCGGCACCATGCAGGACTACCGCTCACTGGTGAACGCTGCTCATGCCCGCGGAATGAAGATTGTGCTCGACACGGTGCCGAATCACGTCGGTCCGGCGACACCATGGGCCAGCGATCCTCCCGCCCCCGGCTGGCTGCACGGTACGCCAGCCTCGCACATCAAAGTGGATGACGACTTCCAATCGGTCACCGATCCTTCGGCCTCTCCAGAGCGCCGCCGCGTGCTGCTCGACGGCTGGTTCGCCGACGTGCTGCCGGACCTGAACCAGGACAACCCGCTGGTCGCCCAGTACCTGACGCAAAACGCCATCTGGTGGATTGAAATGGCTGGTCTCGACGGGCTGCGAATCGATACCTTCCCGTACGTCCCGCGCAGCTTCTGGCACGATTACAACCAGCAGCTTCACTCGCTGTATCCGCAGCTGACCGATGTTGGCGAGGTCTTCAACAAGGATCCGGCGATCACAAGCTTCTTTGCCGGCGGCGTGGTTCACACCGGCAGCGACGGTGCCTTCGACACCGGACTCGACACGCCCTTTGACTTCCCCATGTACTTTGCCCTGCGAGATGCGCTCACGCACCGGCAGCCCATGACCGCCGTCGCCGACGTCCTGAAGGCTGACTCGCTTTACCCGCACCCGGAGCGTCTCGTCACGTTCATCGGCAACCATGATACGACCCGCTTCCTGTATGAGCCTGGATCAGGTCCGGCTGCGCTGCACCTTGGATTCGGCCTGCTCGCCACGCTTCGCGGCATGCCGGAGATCTATTATGGCGACGAAATCGGGATGAACGGCGGCGGCGATCCAAACAACCGGAAGGATTTCCCGGGCGGATGGCCGAGCGACAAGCAGAATGCTTTCCTGCTATCCGAACGGACGCCCGAACAGCAGAAAATCTTCGAGTGGGCCAGCACTGTGCTCCAGCTTCGTCTGCATACGCCGGCCTTGCGCTCAGGATCATCCGAGACTCTGGAGGCGGATCGGGACTCGCTCGCCTTTGTACGCGCGCTCGAGCGTGGCTCTTCTTGTGCCGACAAGATGCCGATTCTGGTCGTAGCCAATGACGCTGACAGCCCGCGAGACGTCGTGGTTCCGGCTGACTCCCATGCATTTGCCGGCTGCACGACGTATAGTTCTCTCTTGTCCAACGGCGTTTCCATTCGCAAAAGTTCTGCCGGCCTCGAAGTTCACCTGCCGGCGCAAGAGATAGGAATCTTCCGAGCGCAACCCTGACGACACGCGACCATTACTTCAACAGTTCGCCCACTGGAGCATTTCCGATGCTACGCCCCGCTTCCTTTTCTCTCGCGCTGCTCTTGACGGCACTGCCGCTTTGGTCGCAGGCCATGCATACCAGCAGCAGCTACACGCTCTCGACCGCGTCCACCACTCTCCGCGTGGACGCGTTGCGTCCCGACCTTCTGCGGGTGCGCGTCTTTCCACTGGGCCATGAACCCGAGGACGCCTCGTGGGCGGTTCTTCCCGCGGCGCGAACCTCCCAGGCTCCGGTGACCGGTACGCCTGACGGATTCACCACCGCGGCGCTCCGGGTAAGCGTCTCGCCCGATCTCCGGCTCACCGTTTTGGACCTGCAGGGCAACGTGCTTCAACAGGATGCCGAGCCGGTTGTCTTTGAAGGAACGAGCGTCAGGGTCTCCAAGAAACGAGCGCCGGAAGATCACTTCTTCGGTCTCGGCGACAAGCCGGGCCCACTCGATCGCGACGGCAAGACCTTCGTCATGTGGAACACCGACAACTTCGGCTGGCAGGAATCCACCGACCCGATCTACAAGTCGATTCCCTTCTTCCTCGAGATGCACGCCGGACGCAGCATCGGCATCCTCTTCGATAACACCTTTCGCACCTACTTCGACTTCGGTCACAAGAGCACGGATCGCTACACCTTCTCGGCTCCGGATGGTCCCGTCGATTACTACATCCTGTACGGTCCGGAGCCGAAGCAGGTCGTGGAATCGTATGCCTGGCTCACCGGTCCCACACCGCTTCCGCCAGCCTGGGCGCTAGGCTTTCAGCAATCGCGCTACAGCTACTACCCGCAGTCGAAGGTGGAAGAGATCGCCGCCAGGCTGCGCGCCGACCACATACCGGCTGATGCCATCTACCTCGACATTGACTATCAACTCAAGAACCGGCCCTTCACGGTCGACCCGGAGCGCTTTCCGGATTTCCGCGGAATGGTGCATACCCTGACCGCTGAGCACCTGCATACGGTCCTGATCACCGACCTGCACATTGCCGACCTGCCCAATCAGGGCTATGCGCCGTACGACTCCGGAAAGGCCGGCGACCACTTCGTCAAGGAGAAGGGTCAAGACTATGTCGGGCCGGTATGGCCCGGGCCGTCTGTGTTTCCGGACTTCACCCGCAAGGTCACACGCGCATGGTGGGGGTCGCTGTATCAGCAGTTCGTCGCCGACGGCGTGTCCGGCTTCTGGAATGACATGAACGAGCCGGCGGTCTTTCGTTATCCGACCAAGACCATGCCCGACGATGTGCAGCACCGCATTGAGGAACCCGGATTCGCCGCGCGAACCGCCAAACATCTCGAAATCCATAACGTGTATGGCATGGAGAACTCCCGCGGCACATGGGACGGGCTGCTGACGCTTCAACCGAATGTCCGGCCGTTTGTGCTGACGCGCGCCAGCTACGCCGGCGGCCAGCGCTATGCCGCCACCTGGACCGGCGACAACTCCTCCACCTGGAACCACCTGCGCCAGACCACGCCTCAGCTTTTGAATCTGGGCCTGAGCGGCTTCTCGCTGGCTGGAGCGGATGTGGGTGGCTTCGCCGGTTCACCCTCGCCTGAGCTGCTCACGCGCTGGCTGATGCTGGCTGCCTTTCAGCCCATCGATCGCGACCACGCCGCGAAAGGAACACGCGACCATGAACCGTGGGTCGACGGTCCGGAGCAGGAGGCGATCCGCCGCCGCTTCATCGAGGAGCGCTATCGGTTGATGCCGTACCTCTACACCACGGCCGAGGAGACCTCGCGCGACGGAATCCCGATCCTGCGTCCTCTCTTTCTGGAGTATCCCCACGCCACGGCGGACTCCCATCCGCTCGATCTGGACGCAGCGGGAGAGTTCTTCTTCGGGCCGGACATTCTGGTCGCTGCCTCACCGTCTCCCGAAGAAGTCGCTCCCTACGAAGTACACTTCCCACCGGCTGTCTGGTACGACTACTGGACTGGCGAAAAGCACGATATGCGCATCGCCGGCGCAGCCCGCGACCTGGAGATCCGCGATGCAGTCCTGAATGGACCGAAGCCGGTCTCCGTTCAACCCGGACCCGCCGATCTGCCCATCTACGTGCGCGGCGGAGCCATTGTTCCCATGGCGCCGCTGGTTCAATCAACCGACGAGACGCCCAGTGGACCACTGACTCTGCGCGTCTTTCCCGGCGAAGACTGCCGGGGCGACCTGTACCAGGACGACGGAAGATCCTACGATTTCCGCAAGGGCGAGTACCTGCGGCTGCACTTCACCTGCACCGTCGCCGGCGACGGTTCCATCACCGTCTCCATTCCCGCGCGCGAAGGAAAATTCCATCCTTGGTGGACCAGCTTCCGCATTGAAGTCGTGGGTCTGAAGAGCGCGTCCGTCCAGCCATCTTCTGGCCAGAAAACTCTTCCTGCCACACCCACGCCGCTTGGCGTCGCCACCAGCGTACCGGATACGGGAAGGCCGCAAACCGTGGTCTTCCGCGGCGTCCCGTAAACAGGTACACACCTCTCGTCGTGAAGAGTTGCGTAATCAGTCTGAATCCGCCTCGCCGATCATCCGTCCGCGGATCATCGTACCCTTCCGCTTTCCGGCCTCGTCATAGACATTGAAGTTGGCTTTGTTCCCTACGCTCAGGCCGGCGACGGGTTCCAAGCCCAGCATCCGCGCAGGATTTCGCGAAGCCAGTCTGACGGCGACACCCAGCGAACTACCGGTGAAGCGCCTCAGGTTTTGCACGGCGCGATCCATCGTCAGGACGCTGCCCGCCAGCGTATCTGTGCCCCGCAGCATGCACACGCCGTGCCGAACCTCGACCGGCAGATCGCCCAACAGATAGTCGCCATCGCCTTCTCCGGTTGCGGCCATTCCGTCCGTGATCAGGATGCCGCGCTCTGCGCCTTTCATTCTGAGCCAAAGGCGAATCATCAGCGGATCGACATGGACACCGTCGCAGATCGCCTCCGCGTACAGTTCTTCATTGTCCAGAACCACCCCCGCGATTCCCGGCTCGCGGTGTCCCAGCGTGCGCATCGCGTTGAACGTGTGCGTCGCGCTCACGGCGCCCGCCTTGATCCCGGCCAATGCCTCGGCCGCGTTGGCGTCGCTGTGCCCAAGGCTCACCCGCACGCCGCTCTTCGTCGCATGCTCAATCAACTCCGAGGCCGAAGCAAGTTCGGGGGCTACTGTCATCAGCCGAATGTGGCCACGCGCGGCTTGCTGCATGCGGTCGAAGATGGATGTACTCGGCTGCAGCAGATACTCCGGCGGGTGAACTCCTCGCTTTGCATGCGAGACAAACGGACCTTCCAGATGAATTCCGACCGGGATTGCCGCCGTTGCTTGCGGCGGCACCTCAATCGCATCCGCCAGGCGCTCGAGGGCGCGCAAGGTGGCGTCCAGAGGACCTGTGACGGTCGTCGGCAGATAATGCCCTACGCCGCGAGACGCCAGAAAGCCGCCCACCACACTCACACCTTCGGTGCCCGCCGTCATAAAGTCGTACGATCTCGCTCCATGCACGTGAATATCAAAGAAGCAAGGCGTCAGGATGTCGGCAGACGCATTTGCCCGATCGGTGTCGATCGATGTGATGTGCCCGTCCTCAATGGAGACCACCGGATACTCAACTTCTTGATCACCGTCGAGCAGACGCAGGCCGCACAATTTTGTTCTCATCCCATCCCTTCCCGCGCGGCTGCACCTGAACTGCCCCGACCGCAAGCGGTTCTTCAAAGAGCGCGCTCCCTACAGACATACAGCGACAGCGAACGGTCCTTTTCTCTCTACGCGTCAGTCTAACCTTGGCTGCCGTTCCTTGAGTTCCAGCAGCAGCGCCTCCACCTGGTCGTTCTGCTCCATCGCTGTAAAGCGGTCGTCGAGCGACTCGGTCGAGGCCACGGTCACCATGGTTCGAAGCGCGCGACTGCGGTGATCCGCATCGTTCACCTTGCCTGCAAGCTCCGCGAACTTCGTCCGTCCAGGACCGCTCTGCAGCATGGCCTGCGCTGTGCCGGCCCGTTCGATCGCACGGCTGCGCCGAAGCTGCGCCACCAGCATATCCACCTTGGCCTGAGTCTCCATCAGCTTCTGCTGCAGACGCGTGTATGCGGCGCGCAAAGTCTCCGTCTCCGCGGTCTGATCCGTAAGCTGTTGCGATAGGCCGTCCATCATGCGCTTGTGGGAGAGCGATCTTTCCAGCGCCGAGCGGGCCAGGTCGTCCTGCTGCCTGGCCACGGCGAGTTCCGCCTTGCGCACCCACTGCGCATACAGATCCTCCTGCTCCTCCTTCTTCTTGGTCAGCAGATGTTGATCGGCAATGGCGATCGCCACCTGCGTCTTCACCTGCATCAGCTGGTTTTCCATATCCAGTACCAGTTGGCGCGCGAGCTTCTCCGGCTCTTCCGCCTTCGAGAGGAGATCGTTGATATTTGCACGAAGCAGCGTTGCTACACGCTCGAGGAGTGCCATCGGAGTTCCTTTCCGCCGTTGCGTTCATCCGGAGCATCGGTTGGACGCGAGCCATGAACAAGTTAGAAACGGCGCCCAAGAATGCGGGCCGCTGCGAGAAATGCAAGCAGAGGGAGCAGGCCGCCGCCAAGGCGCGGACGCCTCCAGCCGCAGCCATAACCCATGCCGCGACCATAGGGATAGCCATAGAAGCGGCGACGCCACAGCCCGTAACGAAGCGGCGCCAGAATCAAGCGAACGACTGCGGAGGTAAGCACGATCGTGAGAATCAGGAAGAGGAGCATGGAAGTGTCTCCGATTGCAGTGAGAGGGATGAAAAGGATTCGGCGGCCTTGCGACCGCCGAACCCAGGACTAGTTCTTCTCGTTCTTTGCGTCGCCTTCGACCACGCGCGGCTGCATGGCCTTCACGTTCGACATGAGATCCGACATCTTCATGCCGCTGAGTGCTTCAAACAGTGCAGGCACCTGCGCCGCGATCTTGGTCATGTCGCCGGTCAGTTTGTTGACTCCGGTTTGTTCGTCGCCGCCGGTCGAGACGATGGTGATCTTGTCCACCTTGGAGAGCGGCTCCGCCATCGCCCGCACCACCTCCGCCATGTTGCTGATCAGCTTGTCGACGACCGCGGCCTGCGTCCACTCCTGGTATGCTTCGGCTTTGACGTTCATCGCCTTTGCCTCAGCCTCACCCTTCGAGAAGATGATGTCCGCCTCGGCCGTACCCTGCAGGCGGGTGATGGCGGCCTGAGCTTCGCCCTGTGCCCGCGCAGCCGCAGCCCGTCCTTCGGCTTCAATCGTCAGCCGCGCCTTCTCCGCCGCGGCGATGTTCTGGATTCGCTTGGCCTCGATTTCCGAGCCCTTCAGCACGGTCGAGATCAGTTCGGCTTCGTGCCGCAGAATCTCCGCCTCCTGCACCTTGACCTGCTGCTCTTTCTCAATCTGCTGCACCTTTACCAGCTCGGCGATCACCTGTTGCTGCATCACGTTGGTCTGCAGTTCATAGGCTTTGTCGGCCTGTGCCTCCTGCCGCCGCGACTGCTCGGTATACTGCGCTTTCTGGATCGCCAGGTCGCGCTGCGCCTCGGCCTGCTTGCCCAGCGACGCGGTCTCCGCGATCACACGATCCTGGTCCGAAGCCGCCTTGGCTACGGCTGCTTCGCGCAGCGCATTCGCTCGCCGGATGGCTGTATCGCGCTCAGCCTCCGCCGACGCAATCTCCGCGTCGCGCTTGATCCTGGCCACATCCGGCCGGCCCATGTTGGTGATGTACTCGTTCTTGTCCCGCACCTCGCGGATGGTAAAGCTCACCACCTCCAGACCCATCTTCGACATGTCGTCCATGCAGGTGGAGCGCATCCGCTCCGCAACCATCTCCGGCTCTTTGACAATCTGCTCCACCGTCAACTGCCCGATGATGCCGCGCAGGTGGCCTTCCATCACCAGGCGGATAAGACCTTCGCGCTGGTCCGGTGACTTACTCAGAAATTGTTCCGCCGCAGTCAGGATCGACTCATTATCCGAACGCACCTTGATCTGCGCCACGGCTTCTACCGTGACTGCAACACCCTGCTTGGTGTACAGGTCCTGCTGCGGCGCGACGTCGAAGCTCATCAGCTCAAGCGTCAGCTCGCGATAGGTCTCGACCACTGGGAAAATGACGGCGCCCCCGCTCTTGATGACACGCGGCGCACGAAATCCATAAACGATGATGGCCTGGTTAGGACCCGCCTTGCGAAACATCCTGGCTAAAGCAATGAGCAGCGCAAGTGTAGCGACGACAACGAGACCGACGATGATACTCACGGGGGTCTGCATGGACTTTCCTCTTGGAAGTACGAGTTAGAAGTGAAGACCTGGCTGCACAAGAATCTTGCAGCCAAAGAAACTCTTGCATTGCCGGATGTGCCGGATGCGAACGGAGCGGCCACTGCGTACCTTATGACCGCTTCGCCCGGTCCTCCTGGCGGCCGGTACGCGATGTGCCGGCTATCGGTTCGCGCTTAGGTTCATCAATCCCTCCAGCGGAGCGACATACGCGATGCCCCTGCTATACCGCAGCACAACCACCTCCGTTCCCCGTGCGATGGCCGCGCCATCCTCGCTGCGCGCCGCTGCACTTCTGTGCGCATGCAACTGCGTGAAGAGGATCTCGCCGGTTCCTCCTCCAGCGCGAATCTCGTCCGAGACCCGCGCAACCACGCCATCCATGCGCGTGTCTTCGGCCGAGAGCACGCGCTCCCGCGGCAGCAGAACTTTGAACAGCATCAGGTACAGCAGCCCGCCTCCGAGTAATCCCGAAGCAATGGCCAGCAGCAGCACCAGCGGCATCACCAACGGGCTGTAATGCAGCAGCAGGTACCCCGCGCCGCCGAACCAGCAGAGGAACGCCGGCAGCGTGAAGCCGTTGAACGCCGATATCTGTCCACCTGGCCGCCCCTGAGCGTGGGTGCCGGCGCCGGTATGCATATGCGCGCCGGAAGGCACATGAACATGGCCGAAACGGATCTGTCCAAGGTGCAGACGGCCCAGTCCGGAGAAAGCCGCAAGCAGACTCAGCACCAGTCCGAGAACAAAACAAACGAGAAAAAAAGTGTTCATTGGGAGGCCTTCTTCTTCCGAGTTGGCTTCAACTCTTCAGCGGCAGTCGGCGCAGGATGCAACACCGCCCACAGCCGGTCCAGCAGCGAGGGCGTCTTCAGCACCGCTTCCAGCAGCAGGAAACAACGACGGGAGTCAGCATGGTGGGCAATCGCCAGCAGCGCCCGGCAAAGTTCCGGATCCTGCCGGCCAAACCGCTCCGCACCGGCAACGATCCAGAGATCCAGCTTGTCGTCCATCACCTCCGACGTGCGCAGCTCCGACTGGAAGTCTGACGGATCCTCAACCAGGTAGCCGGGATGGACCTTGAAGAACCTCGCCAGCAGTAGCCTTGTCGTATTGGTCAGATGAGGGCGGGCGCCGGATTCGAGCTGCGAAAGATAGGACTGCGAGATGGTCTTGCCCTTACTCTCTTCCGCGATCGCCCGAACCACTTCCTGCTGGGTCATCGCACGATCGAGCCCGCGCAGCGAACCTTCCACCTCGCGCAGGTAACGGATCTTGTCCGAGAGCTTCATGAGCCAGACCGCTCCTATCGCGATCTGCAATCATAGTATTGCAATATGCAATAGAACGCAAGAGAAAACGACGGCCTTCCTGCGGGTGCTTAGGGGTCGGCAACAGCACCGAGTCAAACAGGAGGAAGAAAGCCGAACAGCTTACTGACCGTTCCGAGCGGCAGCGGCTCCCGTTCCACAAAAATCTCAAGCATCGTCGTGGTGTACGGATACAGCAGCGATTCATTTCCCCTCTGGGCCAGGGCAGTGATATCCAGCTTGACCGGTTGCCCGGCGAGCGAGTCGATCGCCAGACGCTGCGCCTTGTCCGAAGGGCCGCCGTCCCCCGTGTATGCCTCGTATTCCAGAAAAGTGGAACCGCTGGAGGCAATCAGTTCGATCCACATCTTCTGCGGCTTGCCCTGATCCGTGTTCATGGTCAGCATCGATTCGGAGAGCCGGATGTAGAAGCATCGGTAGCTCGCATCGCCGGTGTACGTATCGGCAATCAACGGCACCGCTGCAAAGTCCCGCGCATCCGATTCGCTCAGATCGTCCCCGATGAACAACTGCACGTTGTAGTCCGTCACACCGTCGCCATGGTCGTCCACCATGTGAACCACCAGTTGCTGCCAGCCCGCCCCGCCAAAGCCGTCATATGCGCTCGCATCATCCATCTTTTTCAGCGACGGAGCACCGAAGGCGAGAGCCTCGGTCTCCCATGCCGTATAGGCGTCGGCGTCGGAGAGCAGCAGGAAGTTCTTGACCCGTTTCGCCACTTCCGGGTCCGGGTTGGAGAGAATCGTGCCATGGTTCAGTCCGTCCACGGCGATCATCGGAGCCGCCAGGCGCGTGTCCGCCCACGGCGAAATATCGCAACGGATCGGAGTTCCATAGGGATCGCGCAGCTTCGATTGCCGGCGCAGGTCGAGGGTAACCTTGCGCGTGTTCAACGCACAGCCGGCCCACCGGACCGTTCCATCCGTGCCCGGATGATTCGACACTGCAGCCAGCCCGGTATAAGGAGTGTTTCCAATGAAGACCGCCACGTAGGGCGTACCCGAACCCTTGTCATAGAGCGGCGTCGCGCACACCATGTCGCCCAGGCTCAACTCCCACGTATAGCGGCTGCCAAGCTCAAGTCCGTCCAGCACTTCATCGCCGGCGTTCAGGAAGTCCGGCCCCAGGTCTTTGCTGCCCTTCACCAGCGCTCCCAGCCAGCTTCGGCCTTGCTTTGCCTGGGGCGAGCCGAAGGTCGCCGGCGCAAAACCGACCAGGTGCTTCAAACGTCCGATCCGGCTGCGTGGATCGTTGCGAGGATAAGGATCGCTGACCAGCCACTGGCGCAGCACCAGCATCCCCGTCGAATGGACGATCGCGTCGAACGTCCAGGTGTCATCCTTGCCGCCGCTGCTCCATTCCGTGTGCTGCAGCGCCCGATCGAAGGCCTCGCCCAGGTCCTTGATGGACACTTCGTTGTTGAGCGTCACGTAGTTGCCGACCGCCACCGGCACCGCGTCGACACCCGATTCGGCGAGGATGTTCCGCCACGCCTCGAACGCGGCGCCTGAAGCCGAGTAGCCATGAATAAGGATGAGCCGCCCGGCGCGTACCGGCGTCTTCGAAGTTGCTGATACTGCCTGAGTCGCACCCACGGGTCGCTCCTTTGATCAGCGCGAGGTCCGCAGCCGCGCCCACCATGCAGTATCCGCATGAGGAACCCGCCTCGGGAACTGCTCGCTCGCGCGCTCGCGCGCGAGCAGAAGTCTAGCCCGTCCTCCCGATCGCTGCAATGAAAAACCCCGGCAGGCCGCCAGCAAGATCTCCCCCCATGATTTTGCACGTTCGTGCCCCGCCTCTCCCGCTTCGGATAGGCTGGAAAGCGAGTCCAGTCAGCAAAAGACTGTTCCCGCTCGACCGCGCCATCAGGAGCCAGCCTTGATCTTCCGTGCCCTCTCAGCTTTCCTTCTTCCGGCACTCGTACTGAGTGCCGCCCATGCCGCGGACCCGGTACGGCACGTGTTCGTCCTCAAGAACTTCAAGACGGAATCGGGCGTCATCCTGCCCGAGGCACGTGTCGTCTATGGCACCTACGGCACCCTCGACTCCGCCAAGGACAACGCGATTCTGCTGCCGTCGCACTACATGGCCAGGATGGACGGCTACGAGTGGCTCATCGGACCCGGCAACGCGCTGGACACGTCGAAGCTCTTCCTGGTCACGTCCGAGCTCTTCGGCAATGGCAGCTCGTCCTCTCCGAGCAACACGCCCGAGCCATTCCACGGACCACGCTTTCCAGTCATGACCATCCGCGACAACGTCAACGTCGTCCACCAACTGCTCACCCAGCAACTGGGAATCCAGCACCTCCGCGCCGTCATCGGCTTCTCCATGGGGGCGCAACAGGCTTTCCAGTGGGCGGTCAGCTACCCCACGTTCATGGATCGCGTGGTCGCCACGTCAGGCACCGCGAAGACCTATGGCCACGGCGTGGTCCGCAACGAAGGCCAGATCGCCGCCATCGAAACCGACTGCACCTTCAACGGCGGGGACTACAAGACCGAGCCGGTGAAAGGCATCGAAGCCTTCAACCTGATGTGGACCGGCTGGCTCTTCTCACAGGAGTGGTGGCGCCGGGAGCTCTGGCGCACCGACTCCAAGCCGGGAACGACCCTACAGCAATATATCCAGACCATGCGCACGAACTTCATTCCCGGCGCCGATGCGAATGACCTCATCCTGCAGATGCGCACCTGGGAGTCGAACGATGTGGGCGCTACGCCTCGATTTCACGGCGATGTAGAGAAAGCGCTTGCCTCCATCAAGGCGCCCGTCCTGTATATGCCTTCGGCAACCGACCTCTACTTCCCCGTCGAAGACGCACGCTACGAGTCGCAGTTCATCCCGCATGTTTCGCTGGTTCCAATCCCCTCGCTATGGGGTCATCCTGCGGGTGCGGGGGCCAGCCCTGAAGATAAGAAGTTCCTCAACGACCACATCGCCAGCTTCCTGGCAAACTAGAACGCTTCTCCCGTTGCTGGGGCCGGGACAACTCCTGGGAGTGCCGTTTTCTTCCTGACGGAAGACGGCATCCAGATCCGCGGTTTCGGATGACGCCGACTGGAGGCCTGCTCTGGCAGGCTTCCCGGCGTCACGAAGCGTAGAGCGGCACTGGGCCGCGCTCTTTGGGTGCACGCACTTCCCCCGGTAAGCCCGAATACAGCTGATCCAACAGCGACGAGACCACCGGGTAGCAAACGCAGGCGGCCGCCTCGAGCCGGCCACGATCCACCACCCGCAGATGACCGCGCCGGGACTCGATCGCTCCCGCTGCCTCCAGCACTCCGGCGGCCTTGGTCACGGTCGTTCGCCGCGAGCCCAGCATATTTCCCAAAAATTCCTGCGTCAGATCGAGGTGGTCCGACTTGACCCGGTCCTGCACCATCAGCAGCCAGCGCGCCAGTCTCTCCTCGGCCAGATGAAGTCGATGGCAGGCCGCCAGCTGCCCAAGCGATGCAGTATGGCTCTGTACAAATTCCAGCACGCGCCAGCGGATGACGGCGGAGTCGCGGAAAACCGTCCGCAATGCCGAGAGCGAGATCGAAAGCGCGGTTCCCTCCAGCTGCATCAGGCACTCAGTCGAGATCACGCACGGCCCCAGCAGGTGCAGGCCGCCAATCACTCCTTCGCGTCCCATCACGCCAACCTCGACCGTGCTCCCATCCGGCATCGAGGTCACCACGGAAGCGAGTCCCGAGGTAAGAAAATAGGCATGCTGCGGTGATTGCTCCGACGCATACAGCACCGTGCGCAACGGAAGGTCGACCGCACGGCATTGCTCCATCAACAAACGCCGCTCCAACTCGGGAATGGAATCCAGGAAGAGGCTTCGGGACGCATGGCGCTTAGGGGACAAGAGATCGCTCCCGGCTCTCGACCACCAGGACAGCTCCGCCATCATCGTGGCGATCGCTTCCTGGCATGAAGGTAAGAGCCTTGCGCCAGACTATGCGTGCCGTTCTGGGAAGTCTGAGCTAAAACGCTCAGTGATAGCGTGAATCCCTCCCGCCCCCCGCGGCTGGAGTAATCTAAGCGTCGGCGCCACCATGATCAGTTCCTTTTGAGGCCTTTTGCAGACACCTCCCCAAACGCGCCCTTTCTACACCACGCTCTACTTTCGCGTGCTCGTCGGCATCTTCGCAGGCGTCCTCACCGGCCTCTTGTTCCCCCGCTTCGGTGAAGCCATGAAGCCCTTCGCCGATGGTTTCATTAAACTCATCCGCATGCTCATCGCGCCGGTGATCTTCTTCACCATCGTCCTCGGCATTGCCGGCGTGGGCGACCTCCGGCGCCTGGGCCGCGTCGGCATCAAGGCACTGCTCTACTTCGAAGTGGTGACCACCTTCGCGCTGGCCATCGGCATGTTGATCGCCGATGTTTTTCAGCCCGGACGCGGCCTCAATATCGACCCCGCTACGCTGAATCCCGCCGGCATCAGCCAATACACCGCTGATTCCGCACACCTGGGCGTCGCCGGCTTCCTGCTCAACATCCTGCCTGACAGCTTTGCCGGGGCCTTTACCCAAGGCGAAATCCTGCAGGTCCTGGTGCTTGCCATCCTGTGCGGCATCGCGGTGAACATGCTCGATACCCGCGATGAGAGTGATCGCCTCCTCTCCAGCCTGAGAACCCTCAACCGATGGTTCTTCAAGCTCGTCGCCCTGGTCATGGAGGCCGCGCCTGTCGGGGCCTTCGGCGCCATGGCCTTTACCGTCGGACACTCCGGGGCCGCCGTCCTGCTCAAGCTGCTCAACCTCATGCTTTGCGTCTACGCCACCAGCTTCGCCTTTGTCTTCGTGGTTCTTGGAGTCATCTGCTGGCGCAATGGCGTCAGCCTCTGGCGCCTGCTCGTCTACCTGCGCGGCGAACTCCTCATTGTCCTCGCCACCAGCTCTTCCGAAGCTGCACTCCCGCGCCTGCTCGAAAAAATGGAAGCGCTCGGCTGCTCCAAAGCCGTGACCGGCCTGGTCATCCCGGCGGGTTACTCGTTCAATCTCGACGGAACGTCCATCTATCTGACGATTGCGGCCCTGTTCATCGCGCAGGCGACCAACGTCCACCTTTCCCTGCGCCAGCAGCTATTCATCCTGGCGATCCTCATGCTGAACTCGAAGGGCGCGGCCGCAGTCACCGGCGGCGGCTTCATTACTCTTGCAGCGACCTTGGCGGCCATCGGAACGATTCCTGTTGCCGGGATCACCCTCATCCTGGGGGTCGATCGCTTCATGTCGGAGATGCGCTCGCTCACCAACCTCATCGGCAACAGCGTGGCCACCATTGTGGTCGCGCGCTGGGAGAACCAGTTCGACCAGCAGCAGGCCGGTGGCGTGTTATCCGGCAAGTAGCCGCGCTCGCCTAAGCGCCGTAACGCCTGTACGCTGTTCGAGACTTCCCGGAAGCGGGTGAGTCTCACGTAGCCAGCCGTCAAGAGTGCCTCCGTAACGCAGTAACTCGATCATCAATCGGGGACTTGCGACTTGACGCTTCAGCAGTTGTGCAAACGTCCAGTGAGGAGTAGCACCGCCGCAATAACGGTGAGTGCCGGTACAGGCGTGACGAGGGCATCGCAAGCAATCCAGGAGGCGTCGTGGAGCAAACATTTCAACACTTCGTTGGGATCGACTGGGGAACACAAACTTATCGGGTTGCCGTGCTGGATAGTTCTAAGCGACCCAAAGAGCAGTACAACGCAGAACACAGCGGCTTCGGGCAGTAGTTCACCAGCATCCACGGGCGCTGCGCGGGTTAGCCGACCGACTGCTTGGCGTCCTTATCGCATTGCTGAAAACGCAGATATGCTTGAAACTCAGACGTGCAGCGGAGAGACCAATGAAGATCTTGGCACTATCGTCCATGTCGATTTGCTTCGTCCTTCTGCCCTCCTTCGCAAAGGCGCAGAGCTCGCCTGCTTGCAATGCTGCGCAGGTAACGTACGAATCTGCACCGAAAGACATTGAAGATCGAATACGGGTGGTGAAGGAAACGCGGCCTTCCGGGCCACCAGCGACGGGAACACGGGTCAACTCGACTCAGGGCACTCGTTGGCTCGTGCAGGTCGATCCGAACTATAGGAAAGCAGGTCCGTGGACGACAACGCTTTACGTCGGCAATTCCGATAGTCGCCAGCCCTACCTGCTCGCATCCTTTAGAGATCATGGCAACACGTTTTCTGCCAAATGGATCAATGAAGACTTGTTGTTCGTTCAGGTCTGGTGGGGGCGGATCGCATCAAGCGACCTGATCCTCGACGTAACGACTGGCCGCTTCATCTACGACAGGCTGGCCAATTACGGCCAAACAGCCCAGCCATGCGCGCAGTGAATGGATGCGCAGAATCAGCCCTCACAGGTTGGCATCCCGGAAGCAATCCGCCCAGCATCCTTAGTTGACCAGAACCCACCGATGCTTCGGTGAAGCAGTCGCTGCAGCTCTCATATCAAAAATATCGTCGCCGTGGTTCCGGCAATGTGGGAGACGCGAGCTTCATCCGCGTCTTCCAGGCGGCTGTGCGAAGAATGGGAGACGGTTTCATCGTTTTCCATGCTTTGCATCGCTGCGCCATTTCCATGACCAATTTGCTTGCGTAAAGCGTGGGGAGTCCCCGGAACCGCGCCGGCGCTGCTTTTCAAAGCCTCTTTGCTCTTTTCCCCAACATCCGCAGGCAAATTCACGGTACAGTGTCACCAAGCCCTCAGAAAATCCAGTCTTTTCGTGCCCCTGTCCTGCCGAAAGCATCAGGAACACCCCCGCATCCCGTGATTCGCGGGATGAACTCTCTCAAGGAGCTGTCCATGCCGACTTCCGCATCCTCCCGCCGTTCGTTCCTGCGCTTCGCCTCACTGGCCGCCGCGACGCCCATCTTCACCGAAGCCCACTTTGCCTTTGCCGCCCAACAGACTTCCGCCGCGAAGCCTGCAACCCGCCGCAGCTTTACTCCTCCGCCGCCGGGAGCCGTCCTGATCAATGCCAACGAGAATCCGCTCGGCCCGTGTAAGGCAGCCTGCGACGTCATCGCGTCCATCGCTCCCTCCGGCGGCCGCTACGATTTGTTCGGCGAGACCGACAAGCTGACCAAAACCTTCGCCTCCCAGCATGGACTGAAAGAGGAGTACATCGCCGTCTACGCCGGCTCGTCCGAGCCCCTGCATTACACGGTTCTCGCCTTCACCTCGCCCACCCGCGGCCTGGTTCTCGCCGATCCGTCCTACGAAGCACCCACCTACGCGGCCAGAACTTCCGGCGCCAAAGTCACCAAGGTGCCGCTGACTCCTACCTATGCCCACGACCTGAAGGCCATGGTCGCCGCCGACCCGGCCGCAGGCGTCATCTATATCTGCAATCCCAACAACCCGACCGGCACCCTCACCTCCAAGCAGGAGATCGCCTGGGCCTACGACAACAAACCCAAGGGTTCCGTCCTGCTGGTTGACGAGGCATACATCCACCTCTCCGACTCTCCCGATGTGCTCGACATGGTCGCGGCCGACAAGGACATCATCGTTCTGCGCACCTTCTCCAAGATCTACGGCATGGCCGGCATCCGCTGCGGCTTCGCCGTCGGCCGCCCGGATCTGCTCGCCAAGCTTCAGCCCTTCGGCCAGAACGCCATGCCCATCACCGGATCGGCTGCCGCCAACGTCTCGCTGCTCGATGTCGAACTGATCCCCACGCGCAAGAAGATCATCGGAGACACCCGCGCAGACACCATCGCCTGGCTCAACACCAACAAGTACAAGGTGATCGGCAACTCGCAATCGAACTGCTTCATGATTGATACCGGGCGCAACGGCAAGCAGGTGATTGGCGCCATGGCCGCCAAGAACGTGATGATCGGCCGCACCTGGCCTATCTGGCCGAACGCTGTTCGCATCTCCGTCGGCACTCCCGCGGAGATGGCCAAGTTCAAGACCGCCTTCAAGGAAGTGATGGATGCTCCCGCCACCGCATCCCTGACCGCAAAGCCGTTCACAGCAGATGGACGCGTGCTCCCACAGTACGCGTAGCGCCGTTGTTCACCTGCCGCTGCGGCAGGTTCCTTTATTCCAGCCTCCGCCCTCGAATCCGGAGCGGTCCCAGTCTGTCGGGGCCGCTTCCCTCGCCTCTGTTCCAGAAAGGGAAGTTCGTGCCTCATCTGCCTTCCGCGCATCGAGCGCCTTGCCTGTGCGTCGCCGCCCTGGCTGCTATGTGCCTTTGCGTCCCTCTCCATGCGCAGACTCCCCACACCGTCGCGCAGGCCGATGTGGATCGCATCACGCGCGACGCCATCCTCATCGACACGCATGACGACGTGCCCTCGAACACCATCGACGGCTACGACATTGGAACCGCAAATCTGAAGGCTCAAACCGATCTCCCACGGATGCGTGGCTTTCTCGGTGCGGAGTTCTTCGCCGTCTTCGTCGACGCCAGCTATGTCGAGGGCAACCACTCCGCCAACCGCACCCTGCAGATGATTGACACGGTCACAACCGATATCATCGCCCGCTATCCCCACGACTTCGTCTTCGCCACCACCGCCGAAGACATCATGCAAGCCCACAAAGACCACAAGATCGCCGCTCTCATGGGGATCGAAGGCGGTCACGCCATCGAGGACTCGCTGCGCCTGCTGCGCGTCTACTATGCCCTCGGCGTCCGCTACATGACGCTGACCCACTTCAACACCAACGACTGGGCGGACGCGCAGGGAGACATCACCGACGTCAAGGTCCATCACCATGGCGGCCTTACGCCATTCGGCAAGGATGTCGTCCGCGAGATGAATCGGCTCGGCATGATGGTCGATGTCTCGCACACTGCCGACTCCACCTTCAACGATGTGATTGCAACTTCAACGGCGCCCGTCATCGCATCGCACTCGTCCTGTCGCGCGCTCGATGACAACACCCGCAATATGACGGACGAGATGATCCGTGCGCTCGCAGCCAACGGTGGCACCATCCAGATCAACTTCGAGTGTGCCTACCTCTCGCAACGCTACAACGACCAGGCCAAGCCCCTGATGGCCAAACTGATGCCGCGCTACGCGGAGGCGCAGAAGCTCGCCGATCCCGCGGCCCGACAGGCTGCCATCACCGCCATCTTTGCTGAATCCGCGTCGATTCCCCCGGCGACGCTCGAGGATGTCGTCGCCCAGATCGACCACGCGGTACAGGTTGGCGGCATCGACCATGTCGGCATCGGCACGGACTTCGACGGCTCCAGTTGTGTGCCCGTCGGGCTCGATTCCTACAACAAGTTCCCCGCGCTCACCCGGGCGCTGCTGGAAAAGGGATATGGCGCCAAGGACATCCAGAAGATCTACGGCGGCAACATCCTGCGCGTGATGCGCGCCGTGGAAAAACGTGCGGTCGAACTGAAGTCGATGCCACCCCTCAACTCCAGCGTCGACAAAAAGTAAATCCGCGGCACTCATCCCTGATCGCGTCAAGCGCCGCCCGCAACGCCGTTTACTTAGCCCGCACCGCAATCACCTCAACCTCGATCAACGCCCAGGGAGCCGCAAGTGCCGCCACCTGGAACGCGGAACGAGCTGGCTTGTTCGGCTGATCCTTGGTGCCGAAGTACTTCGTGTACTCCGACATCATCCCGGCGAAATCCAGCTTGCCCGTCGCCGGATCAGGCCCCAGGAACACGGTCATCTTCACCACGTCCTTCATGTCCAGCCCTTGCTCCTGTAGCAGCTTCTGGATCTTCGCGAACACGCTGGCCGACTGCGCCTTGGTATCGCCGTAGACGGCAGGTGTGCCCTTCGCCTCGTCAGCCGGCGTGACCGGAGACGCAAGCTGTCCGCTCAAATAGTAGGTGTCGCCCGCCCACACACCGGTCGCGATCGCCGCCTTCTCGGTCTGGATGTGCTTCACCACCACCTGCCCGCGCGCGGCACCCGCACCGCAAGCCGCAACCACGCCCGCAACCATCATCCAACGCTTCATCGAACTCTCTCCCCGTCGTTCTTCTCTTGCGGCCCCAGGAGCAAAGCTCCAGTCGTTGCGGCCCTAGCCGAGCACATTGCCCATGGCCTCGGTCAGCCGAGCCATCTTCACCTTCTCCGCGAGCTGGTTTACCGCATACAGCGCGCTCAGCGCCGCGCCCTCCTGCCAGGCCACCACATGGCTGCAGTGATCGCCGGCAAAGATGATTGGTCCATCCGGCTGAATCAACTGCTCGTACGCAGGATCGGTCTCTGTCCGGGCCGCCGCCGGATTGCGCGCCTGCCCGGTCTGCCGCGTCAACGCGACGCCCGGAGCCTTCTCGCGCGGCGCGAAGCTGCGCAGCCACGATCCCTCGTTGTAAGCCACCTTGCCCCATTCGACGATCATCGGCTTCTCAAGCTCTTTCCCACGCCCTGGATGCAGGCGCTCAATCGACTTCCGGCTCTCTGCAAACTTACCCTGCTGATCCAGCTTGGCGAACCACTCATTGTCATTCTCGTCCGAGTATCCGCTCACCAGTACTCCACGCTCGGAAAACAGCCCCGCCGACGGAAACCAGATCGGACTGCAACCCACATTGACGAACTCCAGGCCGCCATAGATGTTGTCGTCCTGCTCCCAGAACCGGCGGCTCTCCCACGCCACCTTGTACGCGTTCGCATAGGTCGTCTGCTCGAAGATCTTCTTGTATGGCGCGCTGATGTCGCTCGGCGTGTTCTTCAGGATCGTCAGGGGCATGGCGCAGATGCAGTAGTCCGCATCCAGTGACTTCGTCACCCCGCTCTGCGTGTAACCGATCCGCACGCCCTTGCCGGTCTTCCTGATCTCCGCCACCGGAGACCCGTACTGCACGATGGTTCCCAGCGACTTGGCAAACGCATACGGGATCCGGTCCATTCCGCCCACCGGCTGAAACATCGTCGCCTGCATGTCGAACTGCTCGTCGAACAGCATGCCCTGCCAGAAGCTCTCGTCCAGCAGCGTATGCATGTCGATCGGGGTCGAGAGCACGCCCGTGTCATCTCCCGCGCCGGCGGTCTTCGCGTATCCGGCACGATCGCTGCCCCCATATTTGCCCGCCTCATCGAGCGGACCGTACATGCGCAGAAAATCCATCATGCGCGTCTTGTCGTCTGCCGAAAGATCCGCGTCCAGCGCACCCTGCCGCAGGCTCTTCGAAAGCAGTTCACTCACATGGCCGCGCGTATCGTTCACCACCTGGCGCATTACCGCGGGCTTGCCTCCGTTGGCATTGTCGTTCTGCAGGTGAGCGGAGCGCGTCATGTTCACTTCCACCTG
Organism: Rhodanobacteraceae bacterium; assembly: GCA_903970285.1. Taxonomy (GTDB): domain Bacteria; phylum Acidobacteriota; class Terriglobia; order Terriglobales; family Acidobacteriaceae; genus Edaphobacter. The sequence goes on from CAJCHN010000113.1 coordinate 29,443, forward strand.
CAATTCCACCCCAAGCTTCCGGCAGTAACCCAGAATCGTCGGGTGAATCGAGGGCAGCCGCGCGGGTCCAAAGTTCTGGTAGTGTCCCGCATCCCACGTACATCGCTGTGTCGAACCATCCATGAACTTGACCGTGTCGCCCCCGCGCACGCTCCAGTTACGTCCACCGGGACGTTCGCGCGCCTCCAGCACCGTCACGTCATAACCCAGGATGCGCAGTTCGTATGCCGCAACGAGTCCAGCGATGCCCGCGCCCAGCACCACCACCTTCACGCCTTTTCCCGAGCCCGGCGCTGCGGCGACTTCGGCCGGAGCCTCAGCCCGCATCTCCATCAATCCAAGACCCTGCATGGCGAGAAAAGCGGCGCTGTATCCACCGGCCTGCCCTACTCGCGAAAGAAAACTCCGTCGACTCAAAGCCATCCTGTGCATCCTCCAGAGGAAAAGCGTGTGCTACACCGCGGCCACGGCGAGCTGCTCAGCAGTAATGCTCGTTGGTCGGAAACGTCTCGTTGAGGTGATGAAAACCGTTCACTGCAGGAGGAACGATCGGGCCCGGTGCGGAGACAAAACTGGTTTTTCGAATGGTTCTTCCACTCTACCCCACGCAAGCCAATCCATTCATCTTTAATTCACACCGCCCGCACGAAGCGAAGCCGCCTCCCCCCACCCGGGGAACGGCGGCTTCTCGAAATGTGACCGCTTCTTCTCGAAAGTGTGTAACTGCCGGCAGTCTTACTTCGCTTCAAAGATCAGAAAATAGTCCTGCCCGTCCGCCTTGGTGAAGTCATAGAGCCCCACCTTGCGATATCCGGCTTCGCTCATCTCCCGCTCCACCACGTCGCGGTTCAAGCCATGATCGGTGCCGTTCCCATTGCGATCGATAATCCCCACCCGGGCTCCCTGCGCCAGCGAGCCTCGCAGCCCCTGCATGAATGGGATCGGCCGCGCAATCTCGTGATACACCTTCAGCAGCAGCACCGCATCCACTGCATGCGGCAGCAGCTTCGCGTCGTCCGGAGTTCCGAGCACCGTCTTCACGTTGCCCAGGTTCTCCTTCTTCGCCCGGTCCTCCATGTACTCGATCGCCTTGGGATTGATGTCCTCGGCAAACACCACGCCCTTCGGTCCCACACGGCGCGCCGCCCGCACCGTGAACCAGCCTGACCCCGCCCCGATGTCCGCGAACGTCTTGCCTGGCGTGACATGCAGCAGATCCATCACCTTCTGCGGCTGCAGCTTCTGATCGCGGTCCGGATACTCAAAGATCGAAAGATCTCCCGAGTAAGGCGTACTCGTCGGCCGCGGCTGCTGCGTCGACGGCGCCTGCGCCCAGGCCATCCCGGTTGCCAGCACCAGGCCGAACAGTACCCCGCAAATCCCCGACCGACTCCATGGACTCTTCATCCCATAAGCATCCGCCAATCTCCGCCCTCGGCGCAACCGGCGCAACCGCCAGCCACCACCCCATCAAAGCGCCGTCGCCCGCAACTTTGGCCTTTCTCATCTGGCATCATCAACACGTGATCCCACCGCGCGCCCGCCTCATCCCGGCATGTCTTGCCATCGCCGCTTCGGCAACCACTCTCGTCTTCCTCCTGCTGAGTCTGCTGCACACCCATCTCGGCGACCCCCGCATCCACCACCTTGACCTGTCGATCCAGTCGCAGGTCCATCGCTGGACGAATCCGGCACTCACCCGCCTCATGCTCGCCCTCACCTTCATCGGATCCATCAAGGTTTTCATCCCCAGCCTCATCCTGTCCTTGGCCCTCCTGCTCTTCACCGGAGAGCGCGAGTCGGGCCGCCGCCGCGTTCGCAAGCGGCATGTAACCCTCCTCTTCGTGATCGCCATCGGCGGCGCTCTCATCCTGAACGAGACGCTCAAGACTCACTTTCATCGCACCCGTCCACAGCTTCCCTGGTCGATTGGCGACGAGCACACATTCTCCTATCCGAGCGGCCATTCGCTCTTCTCGTTCGTGCTCTATGGCCTGATCGCTTACACCATTCTGGGACGGCAGACTCCGCTGATCTGGCGCGTCGTCGCCGCCGCTCTCGCAGCCCTCATGACGCTGGGCATCGGCCTCAGCCGCATCTACCTCGGCATGCACTTCCCCACGGATGTCCTCGCCGGCTACATCACCGCGGCAGTCTGGCTCTCCGCGGTCATCGCCATCGATCTGCTCTGGCGCAGCGCAAGCCGCAAAGCAGCTCACCCAACAGTGGCCAGCAGGAGTCCGGACCTCAGGGCCTGATTAGCTCACGCTTTCCGCCGCCTGCCGCTCCCAGCCAATTGGCGTCTTGCGATAGGTCTCCATGTCACCGCGGCGGAACCGCTTGCCACCCCACACCATCCGCTGCACGAAAATCCCGCCTTCAGACACTCGAATCAGGTTCCACCCGTTCGCTTCCTTCCTGGTCCGTGTGGAGACCGCCGTTCCCGCATGCACCACCACCGCGCTGTATCCCGCCAGAGGATAGCGGACGCTCGAAGACAGCGTAAGCCCCACGTGCAGATGCCCGGAGAGGAACAGATCCACCCCACACTCGGCGAAGCGCGCCATCGCCATCTTCGATCGCGTCAGCGTCGGATGCTTCAGGTCGTCGGCCGCCACATCGATCGGATGGTGCGTCACCACCACCTTCACCGCCGCGCCGGCAGCCGTGGCAAACTGCCCGCACGCCTTCTCCACCTGCACCCGATTCATCCGTCCATCCTTGGTCGACATCAGACGAACCGTGTTGATTCCCGCAATCGCCACCTCCGCATCACTCCAGAAGGGCGTCAAATCCTGGCTGATGAATCTGCGATACCGTTTGAGCGGGCGTACCACTCGCTCGAACAAGTTGGTCGTCGAGACATCGTGATTCCCCGGCACCACCACTCGCGGCACCTTCGGCATCTCCGCCAGGAACGCCTTGGCCGCACGAAACTGCTTCTTCTTCGCACGCTGCGTCAGATCACCCGAAACCACGATCACGTCCGCCTTCGCCTCTTCCAGTGACCGCAGCAGGCCCTCCACAACCACCGGATCTTCGCGCCCGAAGTGCAGATCGGAGATATGCGCCAGCGTCCTCACTGGGCGTCACCCGCCGGTGCAATCACATGCAGCGCCCCCGCTCGCGTCTGGTATTCCAGCGGCGGAGCCAATCTCCGGACTTCACCATCCAACGCCACGCGCAGATGCTTCGCTCTGGCCCGCACGCAGAAGCGCTGCACCGTAAACTCTTCCAACTCCCCCACCTGCCTGGCACGTCCCACCAGCGCCGCCGCCAACAGCCGCAGCATCCCCAGCCGCGTCGCTCCGGTCACGACCAGCACGGAGAGCCGCCCTCCATCCAGCCGTTCTCTTCGCCCGATCCGGCCGGCCTCGACCGCGTACGCATTGTTGCCCACAAACAACAGCGGGGTGCGGCAGTGCCGCGCCTTCCCGTCCACCTCCAATTCGACATCCAGGCAGCGGAACCGAACAAAAGCCTTCGCCGAAGCCATCGCCAGCGATCCCCATTTGTTCCAGCCCCTCTTCTTCATCCGTTCGCGGTCCAGCACCATCGCCGGATAAACCCCCAGGCTCGAGTTATTCACGAACACGACTCCGTTCACCTCCGCGGCATCCACCGTCCGCACCTCGCCGTTTGCCACGGCAGCGACAGCCTCATCCATCTCCATGGGAAGCCCGAGATCCTTCGCAAAATGGTTCAACGTTCCCAGCGGCAGCACACCCATCACGCGTCCCGTCTCCGCTGCCACCTGCGCGACTGCATTGACCGTTCCATCACCACCCGACGCGACCCACACCACCTCAGCGTCATCCCGTGCAGCAAGCTCCTCCAGGTTCAACCCCGGACGTAGCACGGTCACCTCGCAGCGGCATCCATGCGCCGCGAAGGACGCGGAACTCTGCTCCCGCGTTATCCCGCCGGACCCGGAACCCTCGTTCAGGAAGACCCGCACCCGCCGCGCCTGGTTCATATCCCCTCGTTCCTATCCCCTCAGATGCGCTTCTCGCCCGCGGCCCCGAAAAATCTGCATCTTAGGGAGAATGCGCTTCCGACTGCGTCGCCAGAAGGCCGAAAACGCCGATCCCGATCACCAGCCAGCTTCGGGCCAGCACCAGAAAAATCTCGCTCGTCCCTCCGCCGAAGAGATCTACAAGCAGGTGGCCACCAACGCCCGCGAAGAGCTTCGACGCTCCTCCGTCGCACTCGCCATCTCCGGCTTTGCCGGCGGCACCTTCATGGGCCTCTCCGCGCTCGGCACCGCCATCGCGCTCGCCATGCTCGGCCATTCGCCCGGGTCCGAGATGATCTCGCGCATGTTCTATCCGCTGGGATTCATCGTCGTCATCATCGGCCGCGCCCAGCTCTTCACCGAAAACACCCTCTACCCCGTCGCGCTCGTGCTCGCCGAAAAACGGGAGTTCTGGAATACCCTTCGCCTCTGGTCGGTCGTCCTGCCCTCGAACGTCGTCGGCGCCTTCGCCTTCGCCGGCCTCGTTTCACTCACCCCGGCGCTCAATCCCCACATCGTCACCCAACTTACTCAGCTCGGCCTGGACGCCATCGCCAATCCTTCGCCAACCGTCTTCTGGTCCGGAGTCATGGGTGGCTGGATCATCGCTCTGGCCGCGTGGCTCGTCTCCGGCTCCCACTCCATCACCGGCTCCGTCATGATCATCTGGATGCTCACCTTCATCGTCGGACTCGGCAACTTCGCCCACTGCATCGCCACTTCCGGCGAGATCCTCGTCGCCATCCTCACCCATCAGGCGGCGTGGAGCACCTATCCCAGGTGGTTCCTCTTCGCCGTCCTCGGCAATATCTGCGGCGGAGTCGGCATGGTCACTATCCTCGAATACGGTCAGGCCATCTACGGCAAGACCGACACCAAAGAGGAGAAAGAAGAGAAAGAGGAGAAAAAAGAAAGACAGGCTGCATAGCCGGGGGGCAGCGCTTTTCGATCGATTGCTGAGCGGCCGGTATCAGGCCGTGCTCGTCTTCGGCGCCTGCGGCCAAAGCCAGGCCGCACCCCGCACCCCGCTCGAATCCCCAAACTTCGCCTGCACCAGCGGCGTATTCACCTCGCGCCCGAACACATAGCTGGGCAACAGCTTCGCGACGTTCGGATAGATCCGCGACGCCTTCGACAGGCCTCCGCCAAACACAAACACGTCCGGATCGATCACGTTGACCAGGTGCGCCAGTCCCCGCGCCAGACGATCCTCCAGCCGTTCCACCGCCGCGCGAGCCTGCGCATCGCCAGCCTCGCACGACGCCATAATCTCCGGCCCCGACAGCGTTCGCCCGGTCACCCGCTGGAAATCAAGCCCCAGCGCCGTTCCCGACACCCACATCTCCATGCACCCGCGCCTGCCGCAATAGCACTCCGGCCCCGGCAGCTCGTCGCCCGAGGCCCACGGCAGCGGATTGTGTCCCCACTCCCCGCCCACTCCATTCAAACCGGCGTGAACCCGTCCCCCGAAGGCCAGCCCACCACCGCATCCGGTTCCCAGGATCACCCCGAACACCACGCCCACACCCGCAGCCGCGCCATCGGTCGCCTCCGAGACTGCCAGGCAGTTCGCATCGTTTGCAATCCGCACCTCGCGCCCCAGCTCCGCCTCCAGATCCTCCTTCAGCGGACGGCCATTCAGCCAGGTTGAGTTGGCGTTCTTCACCAGCCCGGTCGCGCCGGAGATCGTGCCCGGAATGCCCGCGCCCACCGTCCCGGTTGCGCCGGTCTCGCGCTCGATGCGCCGCACCAGCCCCGCCATCGCCGCAATGGTCCCAACGTACTCGCCCCGTGGCGTCGCCACGCGATGCCGAACCAGCTCCTGCCCCGCATCGTCAATTGCAAGTGCCTCAACCTTCGTCCCGCCCAGGTCAATCCCGATCCGCATACCGCAAATCTCCATCCATCTACTGCCCGTTCTTGGCTTCTGTCCCAACCGGCCGCTCCGGCTTCACATACGTATCGAGCCACCGCTCCATCTCCCACAGCATGTGCGACAGACTCTCGTGCGCCTCATACCCATGCGCTTCGAGCGGCAGCCAAACCAGCCGAACCGTAGCCCCTTGCCCCTTCAACGCCACGTAGAACCGTTCGCTCTGGATAGGAAACGTCCCCTGATTATCGTCCGCTTCGCCATGGATCAACAGGATCGGCGTCTTGATCTTGTCCGCATAGCTGAACGGAGACATCTTGTAGTACACCTCCGGCGCCTGCCAGTACGTCCGCTCCTCGGCCTGGAATCCATACGGCGTCAGCGTCCGGTTATACGCTCCGCTCCGCGCAATCCCCGCCCGGAACAAATCGCTGTGAGCCAGCAGGTTCGCCGTCATGAACGCGCCATAGCTGTGCCCCATCACCGCGACCCGCTTCGCGTCGACCACGCCCAGCGAAGCCCCGGTGTCGATCGCCGCCTTCGCCCCCGCCACCAGTTGCTCCACATAGGTATCGTTCGGCTGCGCGTCCCCCTCGCCGACGATCGGGATCGACGCATTCTCCAGCACCGCGTACCCCGCCTGCGCAAAGAACACCGGCGAACCCCAGCCGATCCGCGGATACCGGAACGGCGACCCGCTCACCTGCCCCGCCGTCGCACGCGTCTTGAACTCCGCCGGATACGCCTCCATCAGAGTTGGCAGCGGCCCCTGCGACTTGTCGTACCCTGCCGGAAGCCACAGCGTCGCCGTCAGATCCACCCCGTCCGCGCGTTTGTACTTCAGCAGCCGGTGCGTCGGCAGCTTGATGCCCGCGTACGGCGACGGAAAGTGCGTCACCTGTTGCATCGCCGCCGAACCCGGCCGAGCCGCTCCCATCGCGGCCACAAAGAAATTCGGCGGCACCGTCTCGCTCTCCTGCCGCACCAGCACCTGGCCTTCCGACAACAGCCACACCGGCTCCGCGTACACCCTTTCTCCAGATGCCGCCGCCGATCGCCATACGATCCTTTCCGCACCGCCCGCGACCGGCATGATCGCCACAAACGGCTGATCGCCCTCCGGCGTCGCGCCCGGCGACGAGAAGTAGATCCCTTCCCCATCGGACGTCAGCCGCAGCACCGCTTGGCCCTGCGCATTCGTGCGGGTCACCGCCCGGCCCGGGCTGTGGTACCGGTCCTGAGACGACCCTTGATACAGCGCCTTCGCCTTTCCGCCCGGCACCGACGGATCGAACGTCACCATCTCCAGGTGCCGATCCGACCAGCGTTGCTCCGTCACCAGGGCCAGGTGATCGTTGCCCCACTGCACGCCGCGGTACCGCACCGGCAGCTCCAGCAGCGTCTCGCCCTTACCATCGAACGGCTCCTTCAACTGCTTCAGCCGGTCGCGCACGTCCACCTTCACCTTCGGATCGCCGCCATCGCCTGCTTCCACCCAGACCACCGTCGCCGGCGCGTCGCTTCGCCACTCATACTCCCGCGGTCCCATGGGGACCGCATCGAACGCGATCGGCAGGTTGTCCACCAGCGGCCGGTCCGACAATACCGTCTCGCTCCCCGCTGGCAGCGTGACCACCGACACCTTCAGCGGAAAGTTCTCCGCCGGCAGCGCGTAGCTGAACGGCCGGTGCAGCGTCTCAACCAGCGCGAACCGTCCATCCGGCGAGGGCTCGGCCGACTGGATCAATCCCTTCACCGGCAGCGTTTGAAGAGGACCGATCGTTCCATGCAGCGGCACCACCGCCAACTGCGACGTCGCATAAAACTCGAAGGTAGCCTCGTCCGACGGCGTCTTCAGCAGATCCTCGTAGGTCCGCGCCGGAGTAACCTTGCCCAGGTTCTCTTCCACGTTCGGCCCCGCCGGAACCACCTCCGGCTTGGGCGGCTCGCCCCGCCCCGGCGGCACAATGCGGCACAACAGCCCGGCGGAGTCGGGCATCCACTCATACGGCGTGCCCAGCACTCCATTCAGCCGCACCGTACCCAGCCGCCGTGCCGCGCCGGCCGCGACATCGATCACCCACAGCTGCAGTCCAGCTCCGCTCTCAGCGCCCGCATCCGCCTTCTGCACAAACGCCACGTGCTTCGAATCCGGCGACCACGCGATGTGGCTCGCCTTCAGCGGCACCGGCAAACCCGCGATCGCCCGCGCGCTCCCGCCCGGCAGCCCCTGCAGCGTGATCCCCACGACGGAGACCTCCCGGCTCGGACCGTTGGTCGCCGGATTGAACCGCAGCCCCGCCAGGCGGTAGCGCGGCTGCGCCACCTCCGCAATCGTGGGAAACGTCTGCGGCTGCTCGATCAGCATCATGGTATGGTCCGGGGCGACCGTCACCACCGGCGTCGGCGGTGCGTCCAGCAACTCCTCGATCGCCGCCGAAGGCTTCTGATAGGTCAGCGCCACCTGCCCCAAAGCTCCACTCATACTCAAAACCAAGACTCCCAGAACTGCGGTCTTCATCGCTCGCCCCGTCTCAAAAGAAAGCTGATTCGAAGACCGATACTACCGCACCGCCCAGCGAAACCGGCTGCGACCCCACCCCCGTAGCTGCCTGAACCGCAGCCAAAGGTGAAACCTCCAACCGCTGCCCCAGCTTCCACCGGTCGACGATCTGATGCACGGCGGCCCAATTCTCCAGAGGATTCTCCTTCAGCACCAGGAAGCTTGCCTCGTACCCTTCCTTCAACTCCCCGAGCTTTCGCTTCGGGAACACCGTCTCCGGCGTCTGCACCGACCACATCCGCAGCATCTCGAGATTAGTCCAGATTTGCAGGCCCTGAAGATAATCCGCCTCTGCCACTGAGTCCTGCGAATAGCGATCAGACCCCACCAACACTACGACCCCCGCCGCCTTCAGGCGCTTCAGGTTGTCCGTTTGAAGCGCCCGCCGAGCCGCCAGGTCCGCCGCTGACGGAGAGTACTCTGAAGCCAGCTCCGCGGTCGCCTGCAGCTTGACCCCGCGTTTCGCCGCCAGCGCGATGTCCTGGTCACTCAGTCTGTACTTCGCCGCATCCTCGGTCGCCGACATGCCATACCCCGGCAGATGGCCCATCTCATCCACGCCACCGGTCACCGCCACATGAAAGTCATGTGCCGTATCGATATGGGCCGCCACCTTCAAGCCCGCCGCATGTGCCTTCGCCACAATCAAAGGCACCAGCTCCGGGTCCAGCCCGCCCCCCAGCCGAGGCTCATCATTGGTGTAGGCCTTGAAGTTCTCGGTTTCACCTAAGTAAATCTTGATCAGGTCTGGCTTCGCCGCCAGAATCTTCGTCCACTTCGCCTCCAGCGTCGCCGCCGAATCGATCTGCCAGTACGCCTCCCCCTCCATCTTTTCGCCCTCGATCACGAGCTTTCGCTGCATGTCCGTTCGGGGATAATAGAAGATCGACTCGTACACGTCTTTCGGATGGCCGTTGATCCCGGTCAGACCGCCATGCGCATACGTCACATCCACCGTCGCCGGGGTGTTCACCATCCCGGCTTTCACTACCTCCGCCGCCCCGCTCGTCACATCAGTCATCCCCTGCGCGTAGTAAATTCCATCCTTGAGGTACTGCGCCGACACCTTCCGCGTCATCTGCAAACTGTCGAAGTTGTGTTCATGCGCGTCGCCATACGGCGGAACCACATACCCGCCATGCAGATCCACCTCCGCATAGCTCCTGCGCTCCTTCGGATGCCTGGTCAGAGTTGTTCCTTCCACATAGAAGTCCCCTGCACAAAATGCGTCCCGTCGAACCAGTACCCATTCGTAAAGTGGGTCACCACCTCTTCGTGCGGCGGGGCAAGCCAGAAAGCGAGCCCACACCAAGCCGCAAAGGCCAGATATCTCATGAAATCTCCCGGGAAAGAACAAGCTCATTGCACCCGCATCCTCGATAAAACACAACCCTCATCGACCCGGCGTTCCACGCCATCAACTCACCCGGCTCCGCGAAGCCGACACTCCACGACCTCGCACAGAGAAGGCGTTTCCACGCCTCGGCTCTCGTGTTGGCTTGTAAACTTAAGCCAGAATGATCCTGCCCTTCGTCCGCGAGTTGCTCGCCGACCTCAAGCTCTCCGAATCCTTTGACCTCGTCCGCCGCCACCTCCAGTCCGGCCGCGGACGCCGTCGCGTCGCCGGGCTCACCTTTACCGCCCGCGCCCTGTACCTGCCGCTCTTCCTGCAGACGCTCCCGGAAAAATCCCCCGCCCTCATCCTCGTCGCCGACAACAAGGCCGCCGAAGCACTCCATCAGGCCATCCTCGCCGCCTGCGACCTCACCGGCGCGCTCGACGCCTCAACCGTCGTTCGTCTGCCCGCCCACGACGTGCTCCCCTTCGAAAATCTCTCGCCTCATCCCGAAATCCAGGAGACCCGCGCCGCCACCCTCTGGAAGATCGCCTCCCGGTCGGCAAAGCTCGTCATCGCTCCGGTCGAAGCTGCCTGCCTCCGCCTCTTCCACTCCGAGTTCTACTCCGGCCTTGCCCTGCACCTGCGCGTTGGCGAGGAGTACCTGCCCGACATGCTCGTCGAGCACCTGCTCTCCGTCGGCTACACCCGCGTCGACGTCGTCGAAATGCCCGGCCAGTTGACCCTCCGCGGTGGCATCGTCGATGTGTACTCGCCCGAGATGGATCGTCCCGTCCGCATCGACTTCTTCGGCGACGAGATCGAATCCATCCGTAAATTCGATCCCGAAACCCAGCGCAGTTCCTCCAACCTGGACTCCGCCCTGCTGCTCCCGCTCACCGAAATCCCCATCGATCAGCGCACCCTCGAAGCCATCAACGCCCGCCTGACTCGCCGGAATCCGGGTGCCCCGGGTCTCGTTTCTGAGACTTGGGATGGACCCGCGCGATCCTCCATCGAAGCCACCGTCTTCCCCGGCTGGGAGTTCTTCGCACCCGTCGCCGGAGCCAGCAAGTCGCTCCTCGACCTGCTCGGCCCGGACCTCCGCGTCTTCATCGAAGAGCCCGCCATGATCAAGAACCAGGGCGAGCGCTGGTGGAACAAGGTCGAGCAGCGCCACGAGCGGTCCGGCATCGGCAACCTCATCCGCCCGGAAGATATCTACACCAGTCCCTGGGCGCTCGACGATGCGCTGCGGGCTTTCATCGGAGCCGATTTAGACCAGCTCGGCGCCGTTGATGTCCTCGACTCCGCCCAGTCCGCGCTCTCCGAAGTCGAGTTCCACACCCGCCCCACCGCCCGCTTCCACGGCAGCATCCCGGCCATGATCGATGCCATCCAGTCGCTCATCAAGCAGGAAGCGCGCGTCCTCCTCACCGCGCCCAACCAGGGCGAGGTCGAACGCCTCGCCTCGCTCCTCCAGGAGTACCAGGTTCCTTACCGCCTCGGCTCCCGCAATCTCTCCGCCGGCTCCGAAACCATCTACTCCGAGTCCTCCTACCTCGCCGGATCCACCAGCACCCCTGTCATCGTCCGCGTCCCGATCGCCAACGGTGTGCAGGTTCTTGATCTTGAACAAGCCGGCGCAAGACAGATCGTCGTCTTCGGCGCCAACGACCTCTCCGACGAAGCCGACATCCAGGCCCGGCCCGCCACCCGCAAGTCCAAGACCGCTGCCTTCATCTCCGACTTCCGCGACCTCGCCGTCGGAGACTACGTCGTGCACGTCGAACACGGCATCGCCCGCTATCAGGGCCTGCGCACCCTCGACGAAGGCCAGGAAAACCAGCTCGAACTCATGATCCTCGAGTTCGCCGACGACGCCAAGCTCTACGTCCCGCTCACCCGCCTCGACCTCATCCAGAAATATCGCAGCACCGAAACCGGGCCCGCGCCCGTCCTCAACAAACTCGGCTCACAGGCCTGGCAGAAGACCAAGGCGCGCGTCAAGAAGGCCATGCAGGACATGGCCGCCGAGCTGCTCAAGCTCTACGCCCAGCGTCGTGCCGCCGTCGGCACCGCCTACTCGCCCGACAACAACCTGCAGCGCGAGTTCGAAGACTCCTTCCCCTTCACCGAAACCGACGACCAGCTCGCCGCCATCCGCGACATCAAAGCCGACATGGAATCGCCGCAGCCCATGGATCGGCTCCTCTGCGGCGACGTCGGCTACGGCAAGACCGAAGTCGCCATGCGCGCCGCCTTCAAGGCCGTGCAGGATGGCAAACAGGTCGCCGTCCTCACCCCCACCACCGTCCTCAGCTTCCAGCATTACGAGTCCTTCAAGAAGCGCTTCGCCAGCTTTCCCGTCAACGTCGAGATGCTTTCGCGCTTCCGCACCGCGAAGGAGAAAGCCGCCATCGTCGAAGCCGCTGAAGCCGGCAAGATCGACATCCTGATCGGCACCCACGCCCTGCTCGCCCAGAAGCTCAAGTTCCAGGACCTCGGCCTGCTCGTCGTCGACGAAGAGCAGCGCTTCGGCGTCCGCCACAAGGAGCGCCTCAAGTCCATGCGCACCTCGGTCGACGTCCTCGCCATGTCGGCCACCCCCATCCCCCGCACCCTTCACATGTCGCTCGTCGGCCTGCGCGATATGTCGGTCATCGAGACCCCGCCCAAAGACCGCATGGCCATCCAGACCATCGTTGCCAAATTCGACGAAAAGCTCATCCGCACCGCGATCGAGATGGAGCTCGAGCGTGGCGGCCAGGTCTACTTCGTCCACAACCGCGTCGAAACCATCTACGAGCTCGCCAGCATGATCCGCGAGCAGGTGCCCTCCGCCCGCGTCGTCGTCGGCCACGGCCAGCTCCCCGAGGCCGAGCTCGAACGCGTCATGCTCGCCTTCATGAACCACGAGTACGACGTGCTCGTCGCCACCAGCATCATCGAGAACGGCCTCGACATCCCGCTCGCCAACACCATCATCGTCAACCGGGCGGATCGTCATGGTTTATCGGAGTTGTACCAGCTCCGGGGCCGCGTCGGACGGTCCAACCGCCGGGCTTATGCCTACCTCTTAATCCCCCCGGATACAGAACTCACCGAGATCGCCCGCCGCCGCCTCGCCGCGCTCAAGGAGTTCTCCGACCTCGGCGCCGGCTTCAAGATCGCCGCGCTCGATCTCGAGCTCCGCGGCGCCGGCAACATGCTCGGCGGTGAACAATCCGGCCACATCGAAGCCATCGGCTTCGAGATGTACACCACCATGCTCGAAGAGGCGGTCAACAAGCTTAAAGGCGAAGGCGACAAGCCCGCACATCCCACCACCGTCCTCAACCTTGGCATCTCTGTCCGCATCGACTCCGACTACATCCCCGAGGAAAACCAGCGCCTGCGCATGTACAAGCGCATCGCCGGCGCGCTCGACCAGGCCACCATCGACGACGTCCGCTCCGAGCTGCACGACCGCTACGGCGCCCCGCCCGAATCCGTCCAGAACCTCCTCGCCGCCGGCGAACTCCGGCTGCAGTGCGAGCGCCTCGGCATCGCCCAGCTCGACCGTAAACGCACCCAGGTCGAGCTGCCCAACCCCAACGGCAATAAAAAACAACCCCTCAAGACCTTCGTCGAAATGCTGCACATCCGCTTCGCGGTCCCCGACGAGGGAGGCAGCACGTTAGCTCACGCGCAGGTAGACCCCGGCGTCCTCATGAAGCTGGTCGCCCGCAACGCCAAACGCGGCGCGCAATTCACCCCGCAAGGCGTCTTCCGCTGGCCGCTCACCTCCGCCAAAGCCGAAGACGTCCTCGCGGAAACGCGCACGCTGCTCGACTCCCTCTCCACCCCGCAATAGCACTTGCCTTTACCGCGCAGCGGTCCAAAACCCCACGAAGTGGCGCCCGCCCGGCGTAAGGGCGCTTTCGTGATCCGCTGAGGATCGCTTATTCGTGCAGCGTCTGCAGAAATTGAGCCGCTGTCTCTTCGTTGAGTTCCTGTATCGCCTCTGCCATCAGAGCAAACCCTTTGCTAACGGCTATCGCAGAGAGCGCGCTGCGAAGAAAGTCTCTGTCCCAAGTGCGCGATGACGCGGCACAAACCAACTCCGGGAGCCTTCCGAGAGACTCGAAGTAAGCCGACCTAAGCTGGTCGGGGACTTCGATCTTCTGCCGTTGCCTGCAAATCTCTACCCACGCCGGAAACTGAAAATAGACGTTCGATGCCCAGTACGGCGCTGCGGCAAGAGCGCTGATCACGTGGGGAACCGCAGCGAAGGAGGCCGAGTACACGTCGCCTTGATGAGCCAGAGCACTCCAAATCGAAAACCATGGCTCGGCTGGCCGGAGGAGTCTGGCAAGTCAGCTAATTGCCGCAGGAGCGGAGGAATGTCTGATGCGCTGCCGTAAGCGTGCCGTAACTCTGACCATTCAGAGCTATCCAAACTGGGCATTGGAATCCTTCAGATTGCGTGTGAGTGCCCTGCTTCCTTACTGCTTGGGCAGCCTCGCCTCAAGCGACGCCATCCGCTCCCGCAGCCCGGACTCGAAGGTCACTTGTTGCGTAAGGTTCCTGATCAGGCCCTCTAGCGTGGCAAAACGAGCATCCATGGCGGCAAACCGACCGTCCAAAGCGGCAAAGCGGCCATCCATTCTCGCTTCCAACCCGCCAAAACGCCCATCCATCTTGGCTTCGAGCGTTTGAATCTCCGCCCGCAAAACCTCTTTCGTATCGTCTAGCCGGCGTTCGAGGTTCTCCAGCTTCACGCCGTGCGTCTTCAGCTCAGGCGCAAGGAAGTCCTGAACGGTCGCACGCACGCTCTCCAACACGTTGTCGCTCATGGACTCTCGCTCCCCACAGCCTACCACGCTGTCGAGACGGCTTCGTGAGGCGATTCTGCCAGGAAAGACACCCCGTCCCGAGTTGGAACGGTGGCGCTTGAAGCCCGAGGCTTCCATCCGTCGATTTCACCGTCAGACCTTGCACGTCAGATTCCCATCAGAAATCCGCTCCGTCTCGCCATCCGTGAACCGCGCCAGATACACTTCGGCTCATGCGCTTGAAAGCCTCGCTCGCCGCGTTCCTTCTCTGCCTCGCGTCTCTCGCCGCCACCGCACAAGACAAGCGGCCAGACCAGCTCGTCAACGGCTACGAACCCAAATGGTGGAAGGAAGCCGTCGTCTACCAGATCTACCCGCGCAGCTTCCAGGATTCCAACGGCGACGGCATCGGCGACCTGCCCGGCATCACCCAGCACCTCGACTACCTCCAGAGCCTCGGCGTCAACGTCATCTGGCTCAGCCCGCACTTCGATTCGCCCAACGCCGACAACGGCTACGACATCCGCGATTACCGCAAGGTCATGACCGAGTTCGGAACCATGGCCGACTTCGACACCCTCCTTGCCGGCATCAAGCAGCGCCACATGCGCCTCATCATCGACCTCGTCGTCAACCACACCTCCGACGAGCACCAGTGGTTCGTCATGAGTCGATCGTCGAAAACGAACCCCTACCGCGACTTCTACATCTGGCGTCCCGGTAAAGTCGCACCCGACGGAACCAGGCTCCCACCCAACAACTACCCGTCCTACTTCTCCGGCTCAGCCTGGCAGTACGACGCCCCCACCAAGGAGTATTACCTCCACTACTTCGCCGTGAAGCAGCCAGACCTCAACTGGGCCAACCCCAGGGTCCGCGAGGAGGTCTTTTCGCTCATGCGATTCTGGCTCGACAAGGGCGTCTCCGGCTTCCGCATGGACGTGATTCCACTGATCTCAAAGCCCACCGGCCTGCCCGATCTTACCCCCGAACAGTTGAAGAATCCCTCCGCCACCTTCGCCAACGGCCCTCAACTCACCGAGTACCTGCAGCAGATGAACCGCGAAGTCCTCTCCCACTACGACGACATGACCGTCGGCGAAGCGATCGGCACCACCGTCGCACAAACGCCCTCCCTGGTCGATGACCGCCGCCACGAGCTCAACATGATCTTCAACTTCGACGCCGTCCGCATCGGCCGCGCCGGAGGCGAAGGCCCCCGCGGCGCCTGGACTCTGCCCCAGCTCAAAGCCATCTACGACGCACACGCCACCCTGCTCGGCAAGCACGACTGGGATACCGTCTTCCTCTCCAACCACGACAACCCCCGCCTCGTCTCCGCCTTCGGCGACGACTCCGCCGCCTTCCGCGCGCCCTCCGCCAAGCTCCTCGAAACCATGATCCTCACCCTGCGCGGCACACCCTTCCTCTACCAGGGCGACGAACTCGGCATGACCAACTATCCCTTTAAATCACTCGCGGACTACAACGACATCGCGGTCAAGAACGCCTACAAAGCCCGCGTCGAAACCGGCCAGATCACCCCGGATGTCTTCTTCGCCGCAACCGCCCGCATCTCCCGCGACAACGCCCGCACCCCCATGCAGTGGGATAACTCCCCCGAAGCCGGATTCACCTCAGGCACCCATCCCTGGCTCGCCGTCAACCCCAACTACCCGCAGATCAACGCCGCCGCCGAAGCGCGGGACCCCGACTCCGTCCTCACTTACACCCGCCGCCTCATCGCCCTGCGCGCCCACACCCCGGCCTTCGTCTATGGCGACTACCAGGACCTCGACCCCTGGCATCCCCACGTCTTCGCCTACACCCGCACCCTGGGGCCGGACACCTGCCTGGTCATCGAGAACTTCTCCTCTGAAACCATCCCCTACACCCTCCCCAACAACCTCAAAGCCGCCCACGAACTCCTCTCCAACTACCCCGCCGCACCCGAGGAAAACACCCCCACCCTCCACCTGCAACCCTGGGAATCCCGCATCTACAAGCAGTGAAGAGAGCCGGCTTCTCGCAATCGCACGCGCCGCCGAACATCCATCATTCGCAGGACGCCAGCCCTCACCGCCGCCGCATCAACCAGATCACCACCAGCACCATCACCCCCAGTCCCAGCCCGCCCGGCCAGATAAACCCGCCTCCGCTGCTCGACCAGCCCACCACCACGCATCCGGAAAGCCCGCCCGCGAACCCGATCAATCCCGCTGCCCGCAAACAGTTCAGCAACTTGCGCCTCAGCACCATCGCTCACCCCCTGCCGCCTCAGATGCGCTTCTGCGGCCGCCAGCTATAAGCTTCGCCTGGCCAGATATACGCTTCGCCTGCGCCAGCT